>JAFYMA010000102.1 GCA_017556845.1 Clostridia bacterium
GCTATCGGCTGTATGTTTGAGTTTATCAGTCTCGGAATAACGGACAAGCTTGAAGGCGTTGACGGATTATACTACTTGATAATGAAAGAACTAAAGCCTCACCAAATAGAGATCACGGCAGACGAAATACTTGAAAATCTTGAAGAGTATTGCGGAAGCCAGCATACAGTGCATTATGAGATTCTTGAAAAAGAAAAGGAAAGCGAAGCGATGTTACAAAATCTGCTCAGCGGCGACGAAAAGCAACTGAGAAAATTTAAAAAATACATTGAACACCGCAGAAATATCATTTCCGAATACGATAAGATCGTTGCGGAATACAACGCTGAATAATATTAAATAAATGTATAAAAACGCTTACATCACACGATATATGATGTAAGCGTTTTTATTTATTAATATTTTTTTATGCCATTTCTCCGCTGAGCTGTCTGCCTCCGAGAATATGAAAATGCAGATGCTTTACACTCTGGCACGCATCGTCACCGCAATTTGAAACAACGCGGTAACCGTTTAACAAGCCTGCATTTTTAGCAATGGATGGGATCACCTGAAATATCTTGGATACGTAAATGCTGTTTTCGCAATCTATCTCATCGACCGATGCCAAATGCTTTTTCGGAATAACGAGGATATGTACCGGAGCCTGTGGGTTTATATCCTTGAACGCATAGCAGAACTCATCCTCATATACCTTTGATGTGGGGATCTCACCTGCGATTATCTTACAAAATAAACAATCTGTCATTATCAGTTTTTACCCTTCAAGCTGTCACGGATCTCACGGAGAAGCTGGATATCCTCGGGGATAGGAGCGGGCTCTGCTGCCTTCGCTGCCGCTGCTGCCTCTTCTTCTGCCTTTTTCTTCGCTTCAAGTCTTGCTCTGGATTTTACGATAACACGTATCACAAGGAACACACAGAACGCCATTATCAAAAAGTCGATAATAAGCTGAATAAAATTACCGTAATTGATGGAAATAGCCTTTTCCGCTACTTCGCCCGCCTCGTTAAGCACCTCTTCCTTAAGAACGTACTTAAGATCAGAAAAATTCACCTCGCCCATAAGCACACTTATGGGAGGCATTATTATGTCATTAACCAATGAAGTTACGATCTTTGAAAATGCACCGCCGACGATAACACCTGTCGCCATATCACCGATATTACCCTTGGAGATAAACGCTTTAAAGTCTTTAAAGAATGAGCTTTTTTTTGCCATTTCAGTTACCTGACCTTTCCAAAATATTATATACTTCATTCAAAGCATCATCGATCTTATCAGCAAGCTTTACACCGGATGTTGCGTTATCGGGTCTGCCGCCGCCTCCGCCGCCTGCGATCTTGCTGATCTCCTTCAGAATGTTGCCTGCGTGTGCGCCTGATTTTACAGCCTCTGCACCTGCGCAAGCTACAAGATTCAATTTTCCGTCGTTGTTTGTAGCTATAACTGCAACGACGTTGGGAGTCTGTGATTTGATCTTATCGCACAGAGCGCGGACGCCGTCAACGGAAACACCCTCCGTTTTGCCCGTGATAACGGTAAACGCACCGACAGTCTTTGAATTTTTGAATATCTCGTCTGCCTGAGATGCGGCGATCTTGTTGTTCAAGCGCTCGATCTCGTGCTTGTCCTCTTTAAGTTCAGCCTGCAATGAAGCCGCTTTTTTATCTATTTCATTAGGATTGGAAGCCTTAAGCTCTCTTGCACAGTTAGCAATAAGGGTCTGCTTTTCTTCAAGAAGCTTAAGAACGTTTTTACCCGTAGTTCCCTCAATTCTTCTAACGCCAGATGCAACGGACGATTCGGTTATGATCTTGAAAAGACCTGCCTTTGCGGTATTGTCAAGATGCGTACCGCCGCAAAGCTCAGTTGAATATTCACCCATCTTTACAACTCTCACGACAGCACCGTACTTTTCACCGAACAAAGCCATAGCGCCCATTGAGCGAGCCGTTTCAACGTCAGTTTCAACCGTCTGAACAGCGGTGCCGGAAAGAATGGCTTCGTTTACGAGCTGTTCTACCTTGCAAAGCTCCTCCTGAGTCATAGCGGTATAGTGAGAAAAGTCAAATCTTACTCTTTCAGCATCAACATATGAGCCTGCCTGCTCAACGTGAGTGCCGAGAACCTTTCTCAAAGCGCCCTGGAGCAAGTGCGCCGCCGAGTGATTACGGCGTATAGCATCACGTCTTTCGCCGTCTACCTTAGCTGTAACCTTATCACCTACTGCAAGAGTTCCGTTAATATGGCATCTGTGCAGATATATACCGTTTGTTTTTTTAGTATCGTTGACCGTTATTTCAGCGTTTTCCGCATTCATAACACCGCTGTCGCCTACCTGACCGCCTCCTTCGCCATAGAACGGTGTACGATCAAGTATTACGACCGCATCAGAATCTGTAACAGCTCCGATAGCTTCATTATCCGCTGAAATGATAGCAACTACCTCAGCTTTGCTTTCAAGCTCGTCATAGCCCGTAAATTCAGTCTTTTTTGTGCTTGAAGCAAAATCCAGCGTGTCATCGCTCCAGCTGAAATCACCGAGCTCAGCTCTTGCGCGGCGCGCTCTTTCCTTCTGCTCGTTCATAAGAGCTGCAAAGCCTTTCTCGTCGATGCTTATTCCCTTTTCCGTAGCTATTTCACGAGTGAGGTCAAGGGGAAATCCGTAAGTATCGTTGAGCTTGAATACATCCTGAGCGGAAAGCGTACTTTCTCCGCCTTCAACTGCTCGTTTTATCATATCATTAAGCATATCCATACCGCTGTCGATAGTCTTTGCGAACTTTTCTTCCTCGATGGAAACGATCTTACGGATATAATCAAGCTTTTCCGTAAGCTCAGGATATTCGGAAAGATTTTCCTTTGCAACGACAGGGACGATATCAGAAAGGAATGTTCCCTTTATACCGAGCAGCTTTCCGTGACGAGCAGCTCTTCTGAGCAAGCGGCGAAGAACGTATCCTCTTCCCTCGTTCGAAGGAACTACACCGTCGCAAATGAGGAAGCAGGTGCTTCTTATATGGTCTGTGATAACGCGCAGGGATATATCGCTCTGAGGATCGCTTCCGTAAACGATGCCCGCCTTTGCGATTATCGCTTTCATTATATTCTGTACAGTATCGACCTCAAAAAGATTATTTACGTTCTGCATTATGCAGGCTATTCTTTCAAGACCCATACCGGTGTCTATATTTGGCTTTGCAAGAGGGGTATAATTGCCGTTACCGTCATTTTCAAACTGGGTGAAAACAAGGTTCCAGAATTCAACAAATCTGTCACAGTCACAGCCTACCTTAC
>JAFYMA010000103.1 GCA_017556845.1 Clostridia bacterium
TCCTTCCATTGATCGGCAAGAACGCCGCCTGCCGCCCCCTGTATAGCTTTAATAAGTCCCATAACATATTTCCTTTCTGTGTAAAAAATTATTCTTGTTTATCGTTGTCCGTATAAGCTCCCTTTGCCGAATAAGGATTTTTGTTTTTCCGATAAGGAGTAGGCTCGTTTCCGAATCTGACTGCCGTACGGATAAATCCCATCCAGACAGCTATTGACAGTATCCAGCACGCAAGTGCTATCCAGAACCAGAATATCGGAATATCAAAAACGTAATGAGCGATCAGCAGAATCCACGCAGGAACGCTTTTTTCAAAGTTCAGTATCAAATTGATAAGAAGACATAAAATGAAATTTCCGTTCCGCTTAGTTCCTCTCATACATCTCACCCTTCATCGCACAAAGTACGACTCTATTATACAATGTTATATTTTATTTGTCAATACTCTTCCTTTAATTGACAAGGTTTTCAAAAACTCGTGCTATATAATTCAAAAAACCGCTTTTTAGTTTTAAATTAATATCAATGAGCGAAATTAAGCTCATTTACCGTCTTTTCCGTTCCCTGATCGCCGGTGTATACAGCAAGCACGCATCCTGCGTAGAAATTCTTTCCGTTCCAGTTACAAGGAGATATCTCCAGCTTAACAGTCTGTCCGTCGTATTTGCCGAGCCATTCGTACTGTGCGGCGCCCGAGCAATACAGCGTTACGCTTTTATCGCCGTCGGTAAGCTTGATATTCGTATAATACTGACTTTTTTCGATCTTTACAGATGCACTCATAACATAAACGTCAGTCGAGTGATCCTCCTGTACGTTAAGTGCGTAAAAATCGGCAAGCGTCAGCTCCTTGAATGATTTTGTCGAATACTCGTGTGCTCCGTAATAATTGGCAACTATTTCGCAATTCGAAATGTTAGTCTGACCGAATGATGCAGATCCGTCTTTATGCTTTACACTCTTCGTGCCCTTGAGTATTATTTCATTGCCTATTGAGATTTCATCAAATACGGAGCTGTCAACCAAAACGGCGACGACACCGCTGTCATCTATAAGATAAAAGCCCGACTGATTTACAAGCGACGGACCGACGATACCCTTTACGGTTACGCTTGTACCGTTAGCCTGCGACGTTGCTTCCTTTACGGTCATATATTCCACACTTTCGTTGCTCTTTACCGTAATTGAAAGCTTCTTTTCGTACGATGCGCCGTTATACTCGCACGCAACGGTTATTTCAGCCGTTCCGTTCTTCAGGCAGCGCATTACGGTTTTGTCTGCAGCAGTATCGAATTTCACGATGCTTTCATCGTTTGAGGAATACGTTATGCGTGCATTTTCAAATCCGAGAAGCTCGGAGGAAACGAGCGTTACAAGCTCAAGCTGCGGATCTCCGGAATACTCGGTAAGGAATTGATCCACGCCGTAATATTCGACAACGTGCATAGGTACGTTTTTGCTGTCAAAGGAAAATCCGTTATCTTCTACGTATATCGGAATAAACCTATAAATGCATCCGGACGATGTGGACTTTGCGTTTATGACAGAAAGATATACTGTGCATATCTTACCGTCGAATTCATCAAGATATGCAAAATCAGAACCGTTGCACTGTGTATAAGTGTATGTTCCCGTATTTCCGTCAAGATCGTAAAAATAGTAGTTGTTAAACCCTGTACCCTCTGATTTTTTAACAAGAGCGTTTACCTTGAATACACTTGTCGTTATATCCTCGGTAACAGGCGTGTCAAGCATCTTCTTAACGGTGCTTTCGGGTATAAGGCTCTTGTCAAAGCCCTCATCTGAGCTTACGGGATCTGATACGAGTATTGCATTTTCAAGCTGATTACAGCCCTTGTATCCGTACTTTGCGGCACTTGTCTGCTCTGATTCGAGTATCCAATACGTTTTCTCAGCACATATCGTTATCTTATCACCGATCTTTACTCTCTGTGCAAGATCGGAATCGTAAACGTATATTGACTGTGTTTCATCTATCAGATACACACCGCTCGGCACCATACCAAAGGCGTACGTTATCTTTGCAACGAAACCGTCAACCTTGACACACGCACCCTTTTCTGCCTCTCTTGCCTGCTGTACGGTCATATCGGTATATTTTGACTCATCGTAAACAGGAGCTTTTCTTTCAAATTCTATCAGATATGCGTTTTTGACCTCTTTCGTGCCCTTGAAATTCTGGAGCACGCACCACAAAAGCACCTCATCGCCCGCATAAGGAACGTCGGTCATTTCACTGTAATTCTTTGAGCCGTCCGCACTGTAGGTACCGTAAACGCTTATCGTGCCTGTGCCGTCCGAAACGGTCATAGTACCGTATTGCGCGTTATCTATACTTATTACATTTGCTCTGATATAATACCTTTCGCTTGTAATATTTCCTTCGTCACCGCAAAGCTGTAATGCCTCGGCAACCGTAATAACATTATATTGCTCACCGTTTGATGCATCATCCGTTGAAGCATCCGTCTGAAGATCGGTTGCAGCGTCCGTATCGGCAGTTGAAGCATCGAAGGAAGCGTCTTCCTTGCCGTTGCAGGCGGTAAAGGAGGAAATGGCGGTAATGCACGCCAGCATTAATGGTAAAATGCGTATTTTTTTCATTTTTCACACACTCCGTTATTGTTTATTTTTATTTCGTTCGGGTACAAAGAATATAAAGATAAGCGAGCTTAACAGCAGCATATACGGATAAAAGAGGTTAGGAATAATATCGAATGCACTTATACTGTAACCCATCGTGCTTGCCGCTGAAAGTGCAACGAGCATCTGCGCACCGTACGGTATGATACCTTGAAATATACACGAAAAGGTATCAAGCACGGAAGCTGTCTTTTTATTGCTTATTCCGTAGTTTTCAGCCATTTGTGAAGCGATCGGGTTTGCCATTACGATAGCTACGGTATTATTCGCAGTAGCTATATCCATGGCTCCGACAAGCAGACCTATGCCTAACTGGCCTGCTTTTTTTCCCTTGAAAACACGCTGTATTGCAAAAAGCAAAGCATCAAATCCGCCGGCGTGGCGAATGAGAGCGCATATAGCGGAAACGAGTATAGCTACCATGGCAGTTTCAAACATTCCCGAAGCACCGCTTCCCATTCCCGTCATCAGCTCGTAAAACGTAAGCGTACCGCCCGCAAGCATTATTATACTGCCCGTAACGATACCGACGAGCAGCGTGATAAACACGTTTATTCCGGCAATACCGCCTATAAGAACGAGAACGTACGGTATTATCTGCACAAGATCGTACTGCTTATCTATCGTTCCGACCGTTTCACAGTTTGCGGACAATGCAAATATGATTCCGAGCGTTACAAGCGCCGCAGGGCAAACCACGGCAAAATTCGTGTAGAATTTATCCTTCATGTTACACCCTTGTCCGTTGCACGCGGCAATAGTCGTATCGGAGATGAATGATATATTATCGCCGAACATTGCTCCGCCGATAACAGAACCGATACAAAGCGGAAGCGAAAAGCCCGACGAAGAGGAAACGGCTATTGCAATAGGAACGATCAAGGTGATAGTTCCCACAGATGTTCCCATTGCCGTAGAAATAAAGCAGCTTACCACGAATAAAACACAAACGGAAAACCTGACGGGTATCACCGAAAGCATAAAATAAGCGACGCTTTCCGCACTGCTTCTGCCGACGACACCGACGAATATTCCCGCCAGAAGAAATATCAGGATCATCGTTATGATGTTTTTGTCGCCTACGCCCTGCCCCATGATCTTCAGCTTTTCATCAAAGCTTACGCCTCTGTTCTGCAAGCAGGCAACCAGGAGCGATACGAGAAATATTACAACTATCGGAACGTTGTAAAATCCCATTGAAATGTCAAGCACGTATTCAAAAGCTATACCGAAGCTCAAATACAGTATGACAAATACACCGATGGGCAATAGCGCCCAAGCATTTCTGTTTTTCATTTTTAAACCAACCTTACAAAGATATATATCCTTGATATTATAACATAAACAACAACGGTTTGCAACACCATTCGACAAATAAATCGTTCGAAAGATAAAACAAGCTCAATATGCTTATCAATAATAACTTTTATATCTATAAAAAAATATTTTATGTATACTTTAGTGACGAAAATATAATTTTATATGAAGAAAAGAGTAAAATACTGTTGACAAAGCGCAACTTATCGTATATAATAGTGAATATTATATATATAAGGAGAAAATGGATGAAAATTTCTGCAAGACGCTTTATTACTCTTTTCACAGTCGTATGCCTGCTCTTTTCTTTCGTGTCACTGCCCGTGTCGGCTGCAGATCCTTCGGATGCCAGATTCACCAAAAAGATAGTTTCCGTTCTGTTTGACAATTCGGGGTCTATGGAGATCAATAACCGCGATAAATACGCACTGTACTCCATACAGACTCTTATGTCACTGTTAAACAGCGAGGACTCCCTTTCAATAGTTCCGATGAACGGATACAGTCCTATTGAGATCGACCTTTCATCAAGCGACAGAAACGCTCAGGTGGAAAAGGCGCTCAACGAGACGTTTTTGAAAAACGATCCTGACGGCGGAACACCGCACTCGTCTATTGGCAGAGCAACAAACGAGCTCGTTGCAAAAGGTCTTAAAAGTAAAAACGAGCTTATGAACGAGGATAGCGGAAACGAATATTGGCTCGTTATCCTTACAGACGGAATTTTCGGCGGTATTCCCGAAGGTGACGCCGTTGCGACGGCACAATGTATCGAAGGATACATTGCAGAATATCCTTCCCTCAACACCATATATCTCGGATTTGTCGATGCGGTCGATCTAACAGGCTCAAGCCTTTGTGACTCTTACAAGTTCACACCGCACATTGCAAAGGATACCAATTCCATAATCAACGTTATGAGAGATATAGCAAATCTCTTGTCCGGCAGATTCACAATGCCTGACAGTGTGTATTCCGTAAACGGAAACACCGTTACGGTCGACCTTAACAAATACGAATATTCACTGAAAAGTATATCCGTTATTGCACAGAACTGCGGGGCTACTATCA
>JAFYMA010000104.1 GCA_017556845.1 Clostridia bacterium
CGCTTCAACTGCTGATCTCTTAAATTCTGTACTGTATTTCTTGTTCTTGCGTGATTTTCTCGGCATAAAAACAACCCCCTTAAAGTAATCTTGAAAACTTTTTGTTTTTTCAAGTGTCTACTCTAAGGGGATTATATCAAAAAGAGCACTTAAGGCTGTTTTTTATATACCGTTTTAAATTCGTGTAAGAAAAACGCTCAAACGTTTTTTTGCATTACGTCAGGATCGTTACAACTATCAGCACTGCAAGAAACGCAGTATTGATCAACGTGAATAACCCCATATACTTTTTAAAGTTTTTGGGCTGGTGCTTCAGATACTCTTTGAGAGTTATCAAGCTTGCGAGAGATGATATGATTATTCCCAATGAACCGATATTTACAGATACAAGAAGATCTCTGTAATTCTCAGTGAATTTTGAAAGGAATATCGCAGTGGGTACGTTACTGATGAACTGGCACGAAACTATACCTGCCACCAGGGTGTTTTCCGCAACGATATTTGCTATGAAATCCTTAATGACTGTTATTCTGGCTATGTTTCCGGAAAAGATGAAGAACACGCAGAACGTTGCAAGCAGAGCATAGTCTACGTATTTGAATCGCTTGATATCAACTATCAAAACGGTCACAACTACGATGGCAAGCGTAACGAGATGGGGGACTACGCGGAATATGCTGAGAATAACAAATACGAAGAGGATAGCGTATACGATGAGCTCCTTCTTCTTTATTTCAAATTTTTCTTCGCTTTTAAGTGAAAGCTTTTCGTTTTTGATGAAAAGACATCCGATAAAAAGCAGAACCGCTACGGTTATTGACTGAATGAGCAGAACGCCGAAAAATTCCAACGTGGGAATGTTGTAATACGAGTACAGATACAAATTCTGCGGATTTCCGTACGGTGTTATCATGCCGCCCATATTTGCCGCGATAGTCTGCATTATAAACGTGAATGCCAGATATTTATCGTTGCCTGTAGAGTGCAATACTATGTACGTAAGAGGCAAAAACGTGATCAATGACATATCGTTTGCAACGATCATATCAAAGAAAAACGTTCCGTATATCAAGCAGTAAATGACTGCTCGCCTTGTTTTGAACAGACCGATAAGCTTTTTGGATATTAATTCAAAGACGTTAGTGTTTTTGAGTCCTGCAACGACCGCAAGCATACAAAACAGTGCTACCAATGTTTTGTATTCAAAATATCCGAGGTATTCCTTGTCTATCGGAACGAAAAACATTGTAACTATCGTTGCGATTATTGCAATGGACAAAACAACTTCCTTTTTGACAAAGCTCAAAACGGAGTTTTTAATTTTTATCAGTGTATTCATTGGTCCTCCGATGAGTGTCAATTATCCTTGTTTTCGGTTATTCTTGCTTCCTTGATACCGTTGCGGCGGCAGTATTCCTGTGCGAAAGAGCCTTCGTTGCAGTAAACAACGACTTTCTTTTCGCAGCCGTCAAATATACCCCATCCCATATCTGTAACAGAGTCGGGAATGATCACCGTATCCAGATTGACGCAGCCTCTGAATGCACAGTCATCAATTTTTACAACGCTATCGGGGATTTCTATTTCGTCAAGGAGTGCACAGTTTGAAAAAGCACCTTCGCCTATTTCGATGACGCTGTCGGGCATAGTGACTCTGTTCAGCTTTTTACTGTCGCAGAATGCCCAATCGCTGATCACTGTAACGCTGTCGGGAATATCATACTGAACCTCACGGCTGTTTGCAGGATATGCAATAAGCGTAGATTTGTTCTTGTTGAAAAGAACGAAATCGTTTCCGCCGCGCTTGTTGGGCTCTGATTTGAAATGCATATTCTTGGGCGCAACGTTTATCGTCTTGAGGTTTTTACAGCCTCTGAACGGTGCGTCTGAAATGTTTACAACCGTAACGGGAATTGAGATCTCTGACAGCGAGCAGCAGTTCTTGAAAGCGCTTTTGCCTATTTTTCTGAGTCCTATCGGCAAGTCGATAGACGTCAATTTTACACATCCGTTAAACGCTAAATCATCAAGCTTTGTGACAGCCTCGGGGATGGATATATTTTCAAGATCTATACAATCCGAAAATGCGTTTTCGCCTATTATCGTAAGATTTGAGGGAAGCTCTATGAATTTCAGATTCTTACAGGAGTTGAACACGCCGCCGTATAGCTCCGTTAAGCCTGCGGGAAGCTGAATTTGTTCCAATTTTGCACAGTTTTCAAACGCACGCTCGCCGATCTTTATTTTATCGTTTCCGATCGTCAGTGATTTAAGATTAACACAGTCGCGGAATGCGCTTTCTCCGATCCTCGTAGTTTTATTCGGAATGGTTATTGATTCAAGGTTGTGGCATCCGCGGAACGCTTCGGCTTCAATTTCTTCCAATGATTTGGGAAGCGTTATGTGACGAAGCTGTTTTTTATCCTTGAAAGCGCCTGAGCAAATAATGCGTACGCCTTCGTCTACGTCTATGGATTGGCCGTTGTCCTCACATTTTTCAAGACGTCCCTCTTCGTCAAGAGTAAGTCTGTCCATTGCCTCAGGAGGAAGATCTCTTACAAGAGCCTTCATGAGCTTATCCATATTCTCCGTTGTGCTATGGTGCTTTGTCGCCAGCAGTATCTCGAATGCGGGCGGAACCGATGCTTTGCTGTCGAGATAAACGGGGAACAGATCCTTGTTGTTTTCGCGCGCAACTATGATCTCCATACCGCAGAAGGGCGAATTCATAGAGTTATCGGATACGAACAGAATAACGGCTGAGCAGTTCTTGATACGCTGACGAAGCTCGTCTCTGAAATCGTTTCCGATCTCACAGGAGTCATCGTACCATATTCTGTATTTTTTGTCGTGCAGAGCATCCAATATCGGATATACTGTTTCTGTATCCTTGTGAGAATAGCTTATGAAAAGATAAGGCTCACTACCGGTATAGGCTTCAAATTTTGTTTGCATCTTGGAATATTCGCTTGTTACAGGATTTTGGGTTGCATTGCTTGCTTTGGAATTTTTGTTAGCCATAAAACAGCCTCCTGACAGTTATTTTGATTAAATCTGAATTTTTAAACACAAGATGCATTGCGATATCTTGCGTTTGCAAGGAGTGAAATGCGGTAATATCACATATCTTAAAAGCTCCTTGAAAAACGTAACGCCAATTACAGCATCTTACTACCATTATATCACAAAATATTTTATTTGTCAATGTTATATATTTTTATAAATATTCATACATATTGTGACTAAAATCTCAGAGAGCTGTTTTTTAAATGCGGTATATACATTCGGGAAAGTTTAGCAAATCGTAAACATTGGTCAAAAGAACTTGCAATATTTGTATTTTTGTGGTATAATCAGCTTGTCGTACGGGCGGAAGGCTCTTTGCGACTGTTAAGGCAATAAATACGGAATAGCTCTGAATAATATCTCAATTGCCGTTGTGGATATGCAACGGCTTTTTGATTGGAGCTTGGGAAAGGATATATATGAATTACGACGTTTTGATAATCGGTGCGGGCCCCGGCGGTATTTTTTCCGCTTATGAGCTGATAAAAAGATCGCCCGATCTTAAGGTTGGCGTATTAGAGGCGGGATATCCGCTTGAAAAGCGGAAATGCCCCATTGACGGCAAGAAAATTAAGACGTGCATAAACTGTAAAACGTGCTCAATAATGAGCGGCTTCGGCGGTGCGGGTGCTTTTTCCGACGGAAAATACAATATTACGAACGATTTCGGCGGCACTCTGCACGAATATATAGGAAAAAGCACGTCGATCGAGCTTATGAAATACGTTGACGAGATAAATATGCTTTACGGCGGAGAGGGAACACGGCTGTATTCGACGGCAGGCTCTCAGTTCAAAAAGAAATGCGTTCAGCACGGACTGCATCTGCTTGATGCATCCGTCCGCCATCTCGGTACGGATATAAATTACGTCGTTTTGGAAAATCTTTACGCATATCTTAAGGACAAGGTCGATTTTTATTTTGACACTCCTGTTCAGACTGTCAGAATAATAGACGGCGGATATGCCGCCGTGTGCGATGCATGCGAATACACCTGCAAAAAGTGCATTATTTCCGTAGGAAGAAGCGGCAGTAAGTGGATGGAAAGAGTGTGCGGCGAGCTTGATATTCCCGTAAGCTCAAACCGCGTTGACATCGGCGTAAGAGTTGAGCTTCCTTGCGAGGTATTTTCTCACCTTACAGACGAGCTGTACGAAAGCAAGATCGTTTACCGTACGAGCAAATACGGTGACAAGGTCAGAACCTTCTGTATGAACCCGAAGGGTGCGGTGGTAAACGAAAATACCAACGGCATTATAACCGTAAACGGCCACAGCTACGAGGATCCTGCAAAGCAGACGGAAAATACGAATTTTGCCCTGCTCGTTGCAAAGCATTTTTCAGAGCCGTTCAGAGATTCAAACGGATACGGCGAGTCGATAGCAAGGCTCAGCAATATGCTCGGCGGCGGCGTTATAATGCAACGCTTCGGTGATCTTATAAGAGGGCAGAGGTCTACTCCCAGCCGTATTGAAGAATCGTTTATGACACCGACTCTCAATGCGACTCCCGGTGATCTGAGCCTCGTTTTGCCAAAGCGTATACTTGACGGTATCATCGACATGATATACGCCCTTGATAAGATCGCACCCGGCACCGCAAACGACGACACTCTCCTTTACGGCGTTGAGGTCAAGTTTTACAATATGGAGGTTGCGGTCAATAACGATCTTCAGACTAAATATGACGGCTTGTACGTTATCGGTGACGGAAGCGGAATAACACATTCGCTTTCCCACGCATCTGCAAGCGGCATATACGTTGCAAGGCAGATCACACAGTAAAAATGATAGCGGCGTGATACTCTAAAGAGCATCACGCCGTTTTTTGTTTTCAGTTATTTTTTCTTCCGCTTTTGCACGGTTATTTTTTATGATCGCCCGTGTCAGCTCGTCTGCCTCACGCTTCGTTGCTATATACATTATTATTACAACGAGAACGTAGACTGCCGCAACGTATATTGGCATTTGCCATATTTCTGACGGTCCGAACCAGCCGAAAAGCCAGCCGAACAGCATCATCTCTCCGCACAAAAGAACGTACTGCAAAAGCGACAGCAATACCAGCCTTACCTTGCTTTCCGTAACGGTGATAAATTCAAACGGAGTCGTTGTAAGAGCTGTAACTGCACCTGAGAGCAGTATCTGCACAAGTATATACGGGGATAACTGCCAGGCAAAGTTCTCCAAAGCGCATACTACTGACATTATGGCAACGATAGACGTCGTTATACTTGAAAAAAATCCGATAAATACCTTAAAAAATCTTTTCATTTCTACTCTCCTACATGCCTAATTTTTTCTTCAGATCGGGAACGTACTGCCGTGATATTACGACCTTTTCGCCATTTGTCAGCACTGCACACAGACGCCCGTTTAATGAAGGGAGTATTTTTGATATTTTTGAAATATTTACGATCATTGATTTTGATATACGCAAAAGATCTGTATGAAAAAATATCTCCTCCAGCTCGTACAGCTTTTGCTTGACCTCGTATACGTTTTTCTCACAGCACGCGCAAACACGGTCATCTACCGATTCAAAATAGAATATCTGATCTGCGTTAAGACGTACGATCTCGCCGTTGTGACTTTCCATGAGCGCACTGCGTGACGCCTTGATAGTATATATCAG
>JAFYMA010000105.1 GCA_017556845.1 Clostridia bacterium
CAGAATGCGATTGATAAAAGCTATGAAAAAGCGTATAAGGCACTTCAGGCGGCAAACGTATCACTCGGAATAATTGCCGTTCAGTCAGCTGCATCTGCCGATATTGACGATTCGCTTTCTATTTCGTACCGAAGCGTAATGGGCGTGGAAATACCGTCAGCGACAACGAAAAACGACAGCTCCGTGCTGCCCGATTTCGGTCTTCATACATCAAATGCATTTCTCGACGAGGCTTTTATAAATTTCAACAGAGTCAAGGTGTTGACAGTCCGATTGGCAGAGATAGAAAACAGCGTATACCGCCTTGCAAATGCGGTCAAAAAAACGAGGAAAAGGGCTAACTCTCTCAAGAATATCGTTATTCCCGATTTCAAGACTCAGATAAAGTTTATATCTGAGGTGCTTGAGGAAAAGGAAAGAGAAGAATTTTCTCGTTTAAAGGTAATAAAAAGACGAAAATAATCGTCTTTTTTTCATAAAAGCTATTGCAAAATCGTTTTGTGTAGGATATAATAATACAGATTGATATTTTTTTAACATAAATATATCTGCGCCGCAATTTGTCGGCAGAAGGAGTATGATATGAAGAAAATCACCAAAGCAGTTATACCGGCTGCAGGTCTTGGAACAAGAATGCTGCCTATCGCACGTACAGTGCCTAAGGAGATGCTGCCGATAGTTGACCGTCCTTCAATGGAGTATCTTGTAAGAGAAGCGGTCGAATCGGGCATCACGGATATTCTTATAATCAACGGAAGGAACAAAAATGTTATAGAGGACTATTTTGACTATTCCGTTGAGTATGATAATAACCTCAGAGCAAAGAACAAGCAAAAGGAGCTTGCGGATATAGAAAGCGTTTGCTCGCTTGCTAACGTATACTTCATTCGTCAGAAGGTCACAAGAGGCCTCGGACACGCCATTTCGTGTGCAAGATCGTTTATAGGTGACGAGCCGTTTGCAGTGCTGTACGGCGATGATATAATGTATTCGGATACAAAGCCCGTTACAAAGCAGCTTATTGATGCCTTTGAAAACTACGGAAAGGCAACTGCAGGTGTATGCAGAGTTTCAGACGAGGACGTAAAGCGTTATTGCTCGCTTAAGACCGATCATATAAAGGAAAATATTTACGCCGTTTCCGATATGGTTGAAAAGCCTCAGACACCCGAAGAGAAATTTTCCAATTTCTCTATTCTGGGTAGAGTAGTTCTCACTCCCGATATATTTGATATACTTGATAATACAAAGCCCGGTGCCGGCGGTGAGATTCAGCTTACCGATGCTATGCGCGTTCTTGCGCAGACGGTAGGTATGACCGCTGTTGAATATGACGGTGTAAGATACGATATGGGCGATAAGCTCGGATTTCTTAAGGCAAACGTGGAATTTGCTTTAAGACATCCCACTCTTGCAGATGATTTCAAGGAATATCTGCGCGATATTGCAAACGAGCTTTGATCTTGTAAAAAAATAATGCTTAAGGGCGGAAAAGGTGAGCGATATGGAAGATAACGCAAAAAACCTTCGGGTGAATAAGGCAAATTATTATTTGGACATTGCACAGACGGTGCTTGAAAGAAGCACCTGCATAAGACGTAAGTTCGGTGCTATCATAGTCAAGAACGATATTATCGTTTCAACCGGCTATAACGGCGCACCGAGAGGACGTGTAAACTGCTCAGATATAGGAAACTGTATGCGTGATAAGCTCGGCATTCCGAGAGGGGAAAGATACGAGCTTTGCCGTTCGGTACACGCTGAGGCTAACGCTATAATTGCCGCGTCAAGATCCGATATGCTCGACAGCGTGCTCTATCTTGCCTGCGTTGACGGCAAGACGGGCGAGCTTCTTCCCGGAACGTGCTGCTGCCAGATGTGTAAAAGACTCGTTATAAATGCGGGTATATCAAAGGTAGTGGTGCGTGAAAACAAAAATGAATTTACCGTATATAACGTAAGGGACTGGATATTCAATGATGACAGTCTTTCCGGTACGTTCGGTTATTAAGAAAGGTTTAAAATGGACAGTATCCCCCCTAATTTATCAAAGATTGAATGTGTTCCGCTTGACAGCTCTCATATAAAGGACGTATATGCAGTTGAAAATGCTTGCTTTACAGATCCGTGGAGCGAGGAAATGTTTGTTCAGCTTTTATCAAATCCTCTTGCGGTATATACCGTCGCTGTTTATAACGGAAAAGCTGTCGGATATGCAGGACTTTATCATATCCTTTCAGAAGGACAGATAATGAACGTGGCAGTCACACCCGAGTACAGAAGGCAGGGAATTGCCGAAAAAATGCTGAAGGTCCTCGTTGACTATGCAAAGGAAAATGATATAGAGGTGATGACACTTGAGGCAAGAAAAAGCAATAACGCCGCCATTTCCTTATATGAAAAGCTGGGATTTGAAATAGTAGGAGAGAGAAAGGGTTATTATCAGCATCCGTCCGACGATGCTGTGCTGATGAACCTGACCGTTTAATTATATGTATATTTTAGGCATTGAAAGCTCGTGTGACGAAACCTCAGTTGCCGTTATAGAAAATGGCGGTGCTGTTCAAAGCGGAATACTGTCAAACGTTATTGCGTCATCTGTTGATCAGCACGCACTGTACGGCGGTGTCGTTCCCGAAATAGCCAGCCGTGCTCACGCAGAATCAATATACGGTGTCACTCAGCAGGCGTTAAAGATCGCAGACATTCCGCTTGATAAAATAGATTGCATAGCAGTAACATCACGCCCCGGGCTTATAGGCTCGTTGCTCGTCGGTGTCAATTTCGCAAAATCCCTTGCGTTTGCAAATGGCATACCGCTTGTAAGCGTTCATCATATAAAAGGACATATTGCGGCAAATTTCCTCGTTGAGAATGCACCCGAGCCACCGTTTTTCTCGCTTGTAATGTCAGGCGGTCATACTTCTTTTATTAACGTAAAAAGCGTATATGAAATGGAGAACGTGGGCAGCACACGCGACGATGCAATAGGCGAGGCGTTTGACAAGG
>JAFYMA010000106.1 GCA_017556845.1 Clostridia bacterium
GCTTGCGGTGAAGCTGTCTGTGCAGATGTGTTTGTGTTTTCTTTCGTCACATCATCATCGCCGTCACAAGATGCAAATGACAATGCCATTGAGAAAACAAGTGCCAATGAAACAGTTGAAATAAATGCTTTTTTCATTTTTCGTCTCCTTTTTTGTAATGATAATTTATCAACATTAAGTGACAGTATACCACAAGATATGCCGAAAACAAGACGTTAATAAAGTCGCAATATAAAAAAAAAAAAACGATATGTTAACATTTTGATAACGAGTGCGGATGTTTCAACACAACATATAGTGTTTGGCACAAACGCCGCACCGTTTCATTTTCACATAATGTGTGTATGAACGGATCTGACTAAAAAACGGCTTATCCCACGCAAAAGGTGAGATAAGCCTCTTTATCATACTTTTCCTTTAAATTTTCTTATCTGCTGACACATCAGATCGTAATAGAACGTACCGTATTCGACCGACGGCTCAAGATCGCGTGAACGTTCGGGATTTTTCTGCTCGCTCGAGGTCCATTCGTTCCACGTTGTGAACAGTATCATCGTCGCTCCGAGATCGCACGCACGCTGTACCTGCTTTTTAAGCGTTGCACCGTTCGAGCGAAGCTCGTTATTATTATCGTTTTCACCTCTCGTCGCCGCAGAGCAGGTAACCGTTTCAACAACGCCGTTGAGCTGTGTGTAGGTCTGAGGGGAACGCTCCTCCCAGCTCCAGAAATGATCCGAGCAAAGCCTTCTGTCAAACAGATTTGACTGCTGACCGACGTACCCCGTCATCCAACGTACAGTAAATCGCTCGTCCGTCCACTTCGGCTGAGCACCGTATTGGTTCGGTGTCGCACCGTAGCAGATCAAAAGCGGCTTTCCGAGATAGTAGTAATACATATCCCCGTATTCCTCGTTATCAACGAATGACGAATACACCTGATCTACCTTCATCTGATGCTTGCCGTTGTTCACGTTTTTCTGACCTGCATGGCCCGGGCCTAAGAACAACGCTATTTTCGGGGCGTTCGGCACAGTGCTCCACACACGGAACATCTCGTACGTTGAATACTCTATCATTCTGAAATCCTCCGCCGTTTCAAGCGTGGACTCGGAAATTATCGTGGTATTGTTCGACCAGTCAACGAATACGAAATCAACGTCTGCCGCCGCTAAAAGCTCAGCGTGGTATCGCAGAACATCCTCCTGAGAGGACTCGTATTCACCGAAAAGGGGCGTGCCCCAGGTGTTTTTCCACCAGGTCTTTGAATTTCTGTGCCACGTCGTGTAGGAAATACCGACTATTCTGTCATCGTATGACGATTTATCGTATTTTCCGACACCCGTGCGGACGCACTCAACATCATCGTAGTTGAATACTATCTCATCGTAAAGCCTGAATGAATCGCACACAAGCAGCTTTTTTTCATCGGATATTTCGGAATTTGCACCGAATACCGTGCAAATACCGCTTTCTGAATCGTATACGGAATCATAGCCGAGTATTTTGGCAAGGGCTTCGATCGACATATATAGTCCGCCGTCAATGCTTTTTACCGATACGAACGGCTTTTCCTCGCCGTTTACGGTCATTACGGGCATATCGGGTGTCAGACTGAGAACGGCGTTGTCTCTTTTCGCGGTAATAACGCCGCCGTCAACGGCGTATGTAAAGTCAAACATTTCAAAAAGGGCTTCGGCATCGGCGTACAGCTTGCCGTTCAGCTCTCTCGTCTGCAAATGCATAAACGCTTGCTTGTCCTTAAAGGAATATTCCCTGCCTTTCATAAACGCATATACAGTGTCATCGGGTACAAAAGCGTCAGATGAGGTATGCGACAGGCCGATACTGCCGATAACGCAGGAGCTTTTATTCGTTTCAACACGGAAATATCCGTGCGATACGTCATTCCACAAAAAACCACCGTCGCACGCGGCTATCTCCGAACCCGAATGATCCTTCAGAATTATCCTCGTACCCGCGCGGTACACACTTGCTATATGAGTATCGTTTGCATACAGACTTATTTCGTTCTTTTCGCCCTTGAACACTACGTTCACACCGTTTGCGCAGTCAAAGGGGAGCGATTTTGTAACGGTACAGTCGAGCTTATCTGCAACGTACGCTTTGACGGTGCTTTTGTCAAACGAAAACCACAGACCGCCTTGCGTATGGCACTGATCAGCCGACGTGCAAAGAATACCCGCAAAAACGCTGCCCTCTGTCCTGTTATCTCCGCATGCGTAAATATACGATCGGGCAGTATACGGAAATGCGGAAAGCTCCTGAGCCATACCGACAGCACCGATCTCTCTCGTAGAGCCGATAAGCCCTTTGCTTTTATCACGCATAAATGAATTACCCGTAAGTGTCAGATACTTGTTCGTCTTGCACGTTCCGACGGTGCATACGGTAAAATCAAAGCTCCTGTCAAAATTGTCTTTTGTATGTAAAAGAAGCTCCGTTATATCAAACGGTATTTCAGCAGGATCGCCATCGGTAACGCCGACTGTGTCGTAAGACGTGACATCATCGCCCCTTTCGCCCGTGCAGGCAGAGGAAAAAACGAACGTAAAAGCAGTTGCAAAAAGAAGTATTAATGATAATAAGCGTTTCATAGTATACCCCCTTGATCAATTCAGAAATGATCTGTATTAAAATATCGCCTGAAGATGATCGAAAAGCATTTCCCACAAAATCAAAAGCAGGAATGACAGACATAAGGCACAAGAAGCCTTTATTATCTGCAAAATCTTCGTACTGCCGTTTTTCTTTGATAAACGGACGTCAAACTATATAAGCAAACAGAAAATAATGAAAGCACATGCACCCAATGCAATACAAAACGGAACAACTCTCGGATAAACGCTCAAAAACGGCTCGTTGAATGCGCTGCGTACAAGCAAACCGCCCACGATCTGTAACAAGCA
>JAFYMA010000107.1 GCA_017556845.1 Clostridia bacterium
CTTCCGTATCAGCTTTATCATTATTGACGTATTCAGACGCATGGCATCGGTTGGGTATATTTCTTCAAAATATCCCTTTCTGTACGTTTTTATAAAATATTCGGTAAGTTCTTCTTCTGATATACCGCCTTTTAGTTTTTGTACTATGAGATCCGCATAGCTTTTGTTCGTTTCTTCTATTACCGAAAGATAGTACGACGTCTGTTTTTCGTCGAGCAGACCGACGAGCGGCATAAGAATACGCTTTATATCCATTTTCTTCAGCTTGGAGATAGACTCCATCGTCATTTTGAACCCGACGAGAAAAGACGGAAGAATACTTTTTTCGCCGTCATATATTCCCGGAGTTTCAGTAGATAAAAGCAGTCTTTCGCTTTCAAGATAGTATGCCACAGAGCATTTTGTGTGCCCCGGAAGCTCTATGGCGGTGAAAATCATATTGCCTGCATGAATGATATCAAGATCATTCACCGCCTTATCTATACGCAATCTGTCAGCGGCGAATTCATATTCCGAAATACCGCATTGTAAAGCGAATTTTCCGTCAAGCTCACGCATCGTTGCTCTTGCCCCCGGACGCTTGAAAATGCTGTCTGCATAGCTTCCGCCGACTACTGTGCAATTCGGGTAATGTGCAGTTATGTATGCACTTGCCAAAGCGTGATCGTAATGCGAATGTGTCAGAAAAATGTAGTCAAGCTCTCTTTGTCCGAGGACGTTTTTTATGTTTTTTACTATGTTTTCAGCAGTAAAGCCAAAGCCTGAATCATATAAAACGGACGTTTGTCCGTCGTCGATTAAAAACGCACTGTCGCCGGGCAGGTAACGCACGTCTGTGATGGTTATATTCATAAAATAAGCCTTTCGGAGTGTTTTTGAGTATTATATCATAAATGTTACCCCTTTGCAATATAAAACCGTTGACAATTTTCTGCACGTATGATAAAATTCTGCAATAATAAACGGAGGATCTATGATATACGATATAGATAATATATTCAGATTATATCTTGAAAAAGGCTACGGGGAGCTGCTCGGTATAGCTAAGGAGTCGCTCGTTAAGCTTTTGCCTGCTTGCAGGACGGCTGATAAAGAAAATGACGGATATCTCATATTAACGGCACTCGTGCTTGCATCGGTAGGTATTGACGGACAGCTTACGAAAGCAGAGAGAGCGTTTCTTTCGGAGCTTATGGGGCTTGATGTATCGCGCGTTGAAGAATATGCAAAAATGTATACGGGAAAAGAGGCGGACACCGTTGACAAGCTTGCTGATGCTCTTACAAATGAATACAAAGCATCAGCGATTTCATTTGTGCTTGCCGTTGCCGCGTGTGACGGAGATATAAGCGTAAAAGAATCGGATTTTATAAAAAAATTAATAGAATAAAAGGCACAGTATTCGTTTTTTTGTAATAATACGATGCCTTTTTACGATATTTTCGATGTAAAAAGGTATTTTTAAAACGCCGTGTGTACAATTATGGTATAAGCACGGTCTGCATTTGTAAAAAAATATAAAAGTATTGACTTATATATCCTTGTTTGATATAATGTATCAATATATTATTATAATATAAACTAACGGTCCAAGACTTAAACGAAGATGTTTTGGATATTGGAAAGACAGAGGTGCGTGACTTGTTTTTCGCTGATATCTTGTTTTTGTATTGCTTTTTGCCGATATGCGTAGGTATATACTTAATGTCGGGCAATATAAAGTACAGAAATGTTGTTCTGATAGTATTCTCAATGCTGTTTTATGCTTTTGGCGAGCCGCTGATGATATTCTTACTTTTGTCAAGCGTGCTTGTCAACTATTTATTGGCTCGCGTGATCGACAAACACCGAGGTAATGCGGGCGGTAAAATAGCACTTGCGGCGGCATTGATTTTTGACATCGGTATGCTTGGTATATTCAAGTACACAGATTTTATGATAGACAATATCAATGCTCTGACGGGACTTTCGATAAAGCATGCAGGAATATCCCTTCCGCTTGGAATAAGCTTTTACACTTTCCAGATAATTTCTTATGTTATAGACGTATATTGGGAAAAGGTAAAGGTGCAGAAGTATTTTCATAAGCTGCTTCTTTATATATCGCTTTTTCCCCAGCTTGTTGCAGGACCTATCGTAAGATATTCAACCATTGAGCAGGAGATCGACAACAGAACGACAACCCCGTCTGACGTTGCCATAGGTGCAACGAGACTTATTATAGGTCTTTCCAAAAAGGTACTTTTGGCAAACAGCTTGAATCTTCTGGTTACGGCGTGTTTTCCGACTGAACTTACCACGGGTACTGTTTTGGGAACGTGGATAGGCGTTATTTCTTATTCAATGTACGTTTATTTCGATTTTTCGGGATATTCGGATATGGCGATCGGTATGGGAAGAATATTTGGATTTCATTTTGACGAAAACTTCCGTTATCCGTTCATGTGCCGTTCCATTACGGAATTCTGGCAAAGATGGCACATTTCTCTGGGAAGCTTTTTCCGTGATTACCTGCTTTATGTTCCGCTTTTCGGAAAACGCCGTCAGGTGCTTTCGCTGTTTTTGGTATGGTTTACGACGGGACTTTGGCACGGTGCGAGCTGGAACTACGTTCTGTGGGGACTGTATTTCGGAGTGTTCCTGTTCATTGAGACGAAGATAGGAAAAAAACGTCTGAAAAAAGCTCCCGACGTGCTTATGCATATTTATAATAAGATAGTTATTATTCTCGGATTCGGTATATTCAGATTTGAGAATATGAATGATCTCGGAATATTCTTCGGCAATCTCGTCGGTGCAAACGGAAATGCATTTACATCAACTGCAACGAACAATGCTATATTGCAGTATCTGTGGATATTCATTATAGCTCTCATAGCGTGCTTC
>JAFYMA010000010.1 GCA_017556845.1 Clostridia bacterium
ACAATTTTATAATATTCAGCGAATACCTGATAATAATTCTATAATGCAAAGTATTAACTTGTATGCTTATTGCATGAATAATCCAATAAATTATCAGGATAAAACAGGTGAGTCTGCAACAGCAACTGTTATTATTACTGCCCCCAAATGGGTTCCGTGGGTAATAGCAGGCGCTACTGCGGTTGTAACAGCTATAACTGGCTATTATGCAAGTAACAACCAAAAAGGCTTGGAAAAAGGAATGAGCAAAAATCAAAAGGAAAAATTTCAAAGAGAAATTGAAGATTTTAAGAGAGGAATGGGAAGAGGACCCGGTGATCATTTGCCATGGGAAATTTTAGTTGAAATTGCTGAGGAAATTCGCAAAAACTATAAGTGAGTGTGATTTATATGATTAATACTGCAAAAATATTTATTTATATTGAGTTTAGTGCTGATAATTTGCCCAAAGAAAGGATTAATGATTTATGGAATAATTGTGATGTCTATTTTTCAATGAAAGGAGAACCCTTTTTTGAATTTGAGTCGGGGCAAAAAATAAAAAAACACAGGAAATATGATTACTGTAACATTCGATATGAGTTTCTACAAAGTGAATCGACATTAAACGATATATTGATAAATTTCTTAATAACACAAAGAGATAGTATTAATTACATATCAAGCAATTATGTTGATGTTACCCCAAAAATCCATATATGTATATATCCATCTTCAGAGCAATATACTTTTGATTTTTCCATTGACCTATTAAAACTGTTATCGCTATTAAATATAGAAATAGGCATTACTGTTTTGCAACTGGGGTAAACAACAACCAATGATTTCACTCAGAGAGGTAGATGTAAAGTCTGCCTCTCTGTTTTTTTGAAAATTTTTGTAATTTGGTAAATGACAAATTGATATATTTTTGGCTGTTTTCGAGTTGTATTTTGACTTTAGAAATGCTGAAAGCCTTGATACAAGCGGGTTTTGGCGTGTCATTTACTAAAATATGACAAATGCTTTTTTAGGTGCTATGATTTAACTGTAGGCTTACATCAATAACACTTGAAGCCGTTGTTACAAGTGTCATGTGTCATTTGGGGACGTACATTTTTTGTCATATTTTAATTGACTGAAACAAATTGATGTGATATGGCACGGTGACAAGGGGACGGTTTGAGATGATCCCCTAAGACACACTTTGGGGACAGGTATTTTTTGCCGGTATTTAAGCATAACACAACCGGGGGCGAAAATTCGCCCCCGGTTTTTATGTAGCTTTTTTTAAATTCCGTATACCATCCAAACATAAATGTATGCGGGAATGATTGCCGCAAGAGTAAAGGGAATACCGATACGGAAGAAGTCGCGGTTTTTAACCTCGTAGCCCTCTTTACGCAGTCTTCCTAGACCGGTAATGTTTGCCGATGCACCGATGGGAGTACAGTTACCGCCAAGTGTTGCACCCGACAAAAGGCCGAAGTAAAGGGGAGTGGGGTCAATACCAAGTGCCGCCGCAATACCGCCTATAACAGGTATCATAGTCGCAACATAGGGGATATTGTCAATAAATGCCGAAATGACTACCGAACCCCATACTATAATAGTGTAAAGAAGAAATACGTTACCTCCGCCCAGATTTGCAAGTGCTTTTGCCACCATATCGATTACGCCCTGTGCGGTTATGCCGCCTATCATAAGAAACAGACCAAATAAAATTCCGATTGTGGTAAAGTCAATTTCCTTAAGAGGTGCTACGATTGAGGAAAAGGATTTTTTCTTTATAATTGTATAAACAAGTGCGATTACAAGAAGTGCACAACAGATAAGTCCGTTTGTTTCTGCGGGTTTTTCGGGGATAAAGGATACTAAAATCAAAAGCACAAGTGCCGCAACAAGAAAGAGGGTGGGGACAATATCTTCCACCTTTGTACGGCTTTCGTTCTTTTCTACGGCTGTGGTTTCTTTGCGGAAAATAAACAAAATGATAAGAGCAGAAAGAACTGCACCAAGCTCTACAGCAAAGAATATACTGGGTTTACCCTGATACCAGAAAAATTCAAGAAAGCTCATATCCAGTGCCGAGCCCAGCATTATGGCTGTTGTATCACCGATAAGGGTTGCCGCACCCTGAAGATTTGAAGAAACGGCAATAGCGATTATAAAGGGCACAGGATTTGTTTTAAGCTTTTTGCATATTGCAAGGGCAATGGGTGCTACCATTAAAACTGTTGCCACGTTGTCAACAAAGGCAGAGATAATACCTGCAAAAAGCGAAAGGGCAACAGCTGCCCATTTTACGTTGGGCACCTTTTCCATAACCAAATCCGCCAAAAGTGCGGGCATTTTGCTTTCGGTAAACAGAGCAACAAGACCCATAGTGCCTGCTATCATAAGTATTACGTTCCAGTCAAGCGAGCCCCATATTTCATTTACAGGAAGCATGCCGGTAAGAATGAATACAAGTCCTGAAGCAATGGCTATGTAGGGGCGGTATTTGCTGAAAATGAGCATTAAAGCATAAGTAACTGCAAAAAGTATAATTGCGGGTATCATAGTGAGGTCTCCTTTTGAATTATCGATTGTTATGTCGGGTAGTATATCATATGCAGGGGAAGGATGTCAAATGAAAGTTTTTAAAAGGGGTTCGAGTCCCTTACGATGCAGTATGCAACAAAAAAAGACACCCGATGGTGTCTTTTTTGTTGCCTTTTACGTTCATAATAGATGCAATCTATTTTTGATAAATTTTATAGTGCCAAAATTAGTGTCATTATTGGTGACAAAATCAGTGACATTTTTGCATAGTGAAATATCAACTTCGTTGATGTGAAATAATTTCTATCGAAATCGTGAAATAGAAAACTTCGTTTTCTGTGAAATGAAATAAATCCACACGCCGCAAGGCGTATTTCACATTGCGGAGCAATATTTCACGCCCGAAGGGTATTTCACAAATCCTGAAAGGATTTATTTCGTTGAAAAAAGCACCGACAAAGTCGATGCTTTTTTCTGGTGGGCCTTCAGGGACTCGAACCCCGGACCGACCGGTTATGAGCCGGTTGCTCTAACCAACTGAGCTAAAAGCCCGTGACATTTCGTCAACGGATATTAGTATATCACAGTTTGACGAGTTTGTCAATATGTTTTCCGAATTTTTTTATTATTTTTCTTTAGCTTTTTGCAAAAATGCCTGGAGATTTGGGCTTTGAGGGTGTAAAAATACGTCTTTCGGTCTTCCCTCTTCCTCAATTACACCGTTTGACATATATATAACCTTATCCGCAACGCTTCTTGCAAACTCCATTTCGTGAGTTACGACGACCATCGTGGTATCCTTTGATTTAAGTCCTCTGATAACCTTTAAAACCTCGCCTGTAAGCTCCGGGTCAAGCGCTGATGTAGGCTCGTCAAAGCACAGTATCTTCGGCGTCATAGCAAGCGCCCTTGCTATTGCAACTCTCTGTGACTGACCGCCGGAAAGCTGACACGGATATGCATCCTTTTTATCGGCAAGACCTACTCTTTCAAGAAGCATCAATGCATTTGCCATGTTTTCAGCGTATCTTTTTTCCTTATACTGCTTTGCCTGTGCTCCCGTGAGCTTCATATGCTTTATTTCTTCTTTTACGGCAAGGTCGGGAGCAAGCGTAACGTTTTTCAAAACGGAATACTGAGGAAAGAGATTGAACGATTGGAATACAAGACCGAAATTCAATCTGTTTTCACGTATCTCCTTATCGGACATATTCTTATGCTCTTCTCCGTCTATAAGCAGCTTACCGTCAACCGTTATCGTGCCCTTGTCGGGCGTTTCAAGAAAGTTAAGGCATCTCAGCAGCGTCGTTTTACCGCTTCCCGATGAGCCGATAAGAGCAAGCACCTCGCCCTTTTCGAGCGTAAACGATATTCCCTTTAAGACCTGAACATCGCCAAAGCTCTTCTCTATTCCCTCTACCTTTAAAATACTATCACTCATAAATCAACCATCCATTTCTTTCAAAGCGTCGGTCTTAACCCTTATAATAATCGAGCTTTCTTTCTATGTATCCGAACAAAAGCGTAAGTGCTCCGACAAATACAAGGAAGAATACGCCTGTGTAGAACAAGGGCCATATAAGTCCCTTTGCGGTATACCGTTCTGCCGCCATAATTATCTCTGAATATGCAATAACACGTGCCAGCGACGTATCCTTTACAAGCGTTATAATTTCATTACCCATAGGCGGTACTGTACGCTTTATGACCTGAAAAAGAACTATTCTGCTGAATATCTGTCCCTTCGTCATACCGAGAACCTGACCTGCCTCGTACTGTCCTTTCGGAATGGATTCTATTCCGCCTCTGTATATTTCGGAAAAATATGCCGCATAGTTAATAATAAAGGCTATGAGAACCGCCGTAAGTCTGCTGCTCATAGGTGCATTGAACACAAGCCCCGGAACGTACATCACCACAAACAGCTGAAGCACCAGGGGTGTGCCTCTGATTATCCATACAAACGTCTTGGTGATATATTTAAGCGGAGCGAAGCGTGACATCGATCCGAACGTTATCACAAGCCCCAGCGGGATCGCACCGAGCAAGGTCAGTAAAAAGATCAAGCCGTTCTGTGCAAAATTGACGAGCAGATCCAGAGTAACCTCTGTAAAAAGCATAAGGGAAAACCGTACCTTTCAGAAAATATGGTCAAATTGCCGCAACAAATACGTTGCGGCAATTTCAAGTATTCAATAACTTAATTATTCGCCTTTGATAAGCTGACCTTCAAGCTTATACTTCTTTGCGATAGCGTCTATCGTGCCATCCTTCATAAGCTTGTCAATAGCCTCGTTGAACTTCTTGATAGTGTCAGTATCGTTCTTGCGGAATGCAATACCGTACTCTTCTACTGCGAATGCGTATGCGTCAACAACAACGAGATCAGCGTAGTCTGTGCCTTCGCCGATCATACCGATGGATGTAACGAAGTCAACAACGCATCCGTCGGACGTGCCTGACTTAACCTCAAGAATAGCCTTTGCCATCGTATCTACTGCTGTATATGCAACGTTAGCATTCTTGAATACGTCAGCAGGCGCAATATTCTCTTTTGCATCGCCGATAATCGTCGTTTCGCCCGCAGAGCCTTTTTCAGCACAGATCTTCATACCTGCAAGACCTGCTTCTGTGCTGTACTTTTCAAGGTTGGAAGCCTTAACAACGAGAACCTGCTTGTTCTTCATATAGGGGTTTGAAATACCCATATTCGTCTTACGCTCTTCCGTGATCGTCATACCGTTCCAGATGCAGTCGATGTTGCCTGCGTTGAGCTCTGTTTCCTTTGAGTTCCAGTTGATCTCCTGGAATTTAGGTGTAAGACCGAGCTCCTTGCAGACTGCTTCTGCAAATTCTGTCTCAAATCCAACAAGCTTCTTGTTGTCGTCAAAATAGTTCATCGGCTCAAAGTATGTAATGCCGATAACGAATTCTTCCTTCTGGCCGCAAGCACAGAAAATGCCGAGGCAAAGGGTGATCGCCATAACAAATGCAATAATTTTTTTCATTGTGAAATCCTCTCTTATTTAATTTGCTTGTACAGTATACTACATAATTTTCGTTTTGTCAAGTAAAATTTTAACGAATTAAAGCGTTAACGAATGAAATTTTATCTTTACCAACGATAATACGTATTATTTTCCTTATATTTATTGACAAAGAACGCTTTTGTGTGATAAAATATCAAATGTTTAAGCATACAGGAGGTTCGGTTCATTATGGATATATATGAATACTTAAGGGCAGACGAAGATGAATTCCCCTTGGATCGCATGGTAACAGACGGCGGAATGTGCTCAATATTCAGACGCATCGGCTGCATCGGCGACAGCCTTGCATCAGGAGAATTTGAAGCGTTAAGAGCCGACGGAACAAAAACATATCACGATATGTTTGAATACTCCTGGGGGCAGTATATCGCGCGTTCAACGTCAAGCACTGTATACAATTTTTCAAGAGGCGGTATGACCGCGAAGGAATATTGGGATACGTTTGCAGAGCAAAACGGGTTCTGGAGCAAGGATCTGCTCTGTCAGGCATATATAATCGCTCTCGGAGTCAACGATGTATTGAATATCGGTATGCCCGTCGGATCTGTAAATGACATTGATCTTGACGATTACAACAACAACGCCGAAACATTTGCAGGCTATTACGCACGGATAATACAGCGCTTGAAGAGCATGCAGCCACAGGCGAATTTCTTCCTTATGACGATGCCCAAGGACATAAGCCCGAAGGAGCATTTAAAGGAAGCTCACGCAGATCTGCTTCGTTCATTTGCCGATCTGTTCGATAACACGTACGTCATAGACTTTTACAAGCATTTTCCTACGTACACGGAGGAAATGCACAAACGCTTCTTCCTCGGCGGACATCTTAACGCATCAGGATACGTTCTTACGGCAAGAGCCACCGAAAGCTATATTGACTATATAATCCGCCACAACCCTGAGGATTTCAATCTCGTTCCGTTTATTGGTACGGACATTGAACTTGACACTCCGATAGGTATTGACGAAAGATTTGATATTGAAGGATACTATAAGGAGATCATATCCTCAGACGTAAACGTAAGACGTATTCCGTCACTTGATCCGACGGGTGAATACGAGGGAATAAAGGCCGTAACGGTCGATTCAATAGACCTTGAAGGCAAAAAAACGAAGTTTTTTGCGTATATGGGCTTTCCGCCTGATGCAGACGAAAGCACACCGGGTATTGTTCTCGTTCACGGCGGCGGCGGACACGCATTTCTGCCGTGGGTGAAAATGTGGGTGGACAGAGGATACTCGGTCATCGCCCCCGATACCGTCGGTCATATGCCGAAGGAGCAAAACGCAGGAAGCAAGGAAGGCTGTACTGCGTGGATCCACCGCCTTGACGGTGCTTTTGAAGAGGACGGATACGTTTGCCCTCCCGATAACGACGGGGTAATATCATCAAAGCGCAAGCACGTGAAGGACAGATGGATAACGCATAGTGTTGCGCAGTGTATGATTTCATTCTCCGCCCTCATAAAGAGCAAGCGTGCGTGCAGAGAAAAGACGGGAATTACGGGAATTTCGTGGGGCGGAGTTGCCGTAAGCCTTGCCATAGGATTTGATGACAGATTTGCCTTTGCAATACCCGTATACGGCTCAGGCTATCTTGAAGAATCACACGCCTGGATAAAAGAAAAATTCACAGATCCTCAAACACGCAGATATTTCCTTGCACAAAGCAGATTTGACAAGGTAAAGGTGCCTGTACTGTGGCTATGCTGGAACACCGATACGTGTTTTTCAGTAAATTCAAATTCAAAAAGCTATCTTGATACCGTCAAGAATAACGGTAGAACGGTGCTTTCCACAGTTGACGGTATGTACCATTCTCATATGTTCGCATGGAACAGACCTGAGAGTATGGCGTACGCAGACAGTATCGTAAAAGGTACAGAGCAATTTCCGCACTTTGCGTCTTTACCTGACGGCTTTAACTGCAATTGCGAATACATATCCGCATTTACAGCACGGGCAAGATTATTCTATATTGATTCGGATCTTTCATATTCCATGAAGGACAAAAACGGAATGTATACGACCCATATGGACAACACCTGGCAATGTGCAAGCCTTGAATGCTCAGACGGAAAAATAACGGGCGAGCTTCCGAGCGATGCAAAATACTTCTATATTGAGCTTACGGACGAAAACGGTCTGACTGCAGCCACACCGTTTATCAAGAGAAAATAAAGGGGAAAAGAAATGCTTACAGATATTGAAATTGCACAGCAGACAAAAATGCGTCCTATAAAGGACATAGCCTCAGCACTCGGCATTACAGATGACGAGCTTATTCCTTACGGCAAATACAAGGCGAAGATCGACGACGGCTTTGAAAAGAGAATGGCTTCAAAGCCCGACGGTAAGCTGATACTCGTTACAGCCATCAACCCCACTCCCGCGGGAGAAGGAAAGACTACGACTACCATCGGATTGGGTCAGGCTATGGCAAAATTGGGACTTAACTCAATAATTGCCCTTCGCGAGCCGTCCTTGGGCCCCGTTTTCGGAGTAAAGGGCGGTGCCGCAGGCGGCGGTTATTCTCAGGTTTTGCCTATGGAGGACATCAACCTTCATTTTACGGGCGATTTTCACGCCATCACATCTGCAAACAATCTGCTTTGCGCTATGATAGACAACCACATACAGCAGGGTAACGAGCTTGGTATAGATCAAAGACGCGTTCTTTTCCAGAGAGTTCTGGATATGAACGACAGAGCGTTAAGAAATATCGTTATAGGACTCGGCGCAAAGGCGGACGGTGTTCCAAGGCAGGACAAATTCAGCATAACCGTTGCAAGCGAGGTCATGGCTGTGCTTTGCCTTGCGCGCGATATTGACGATCTCAAGCAAAGACTCGGCAATATTCTCGTTGCATACACGTATGCAAATAAGCCCGTATACGCAAAGGATATCGGTGCGGCGGGAGCGATGACCGCTTTGCTCAAGGATGCATTGAAGCCTAACCTTGTGCAGACCACGGAAAATACGCCCGCTATAATTCACGGCGGTCCGTTTGCAAACATCGCACACGGCTGTAATTCCGTACGGGCTACGAAATTAGCGTTGAAGCTTTCCGATTACGCTATAACTGAAGCGGGCTTCGGCGCTGACCTCGGTGCTGAAAAGTTCCTTGACATCAAGTGCAGAGCTGCAGGTCTTAAGCCCTCGTGCGTTGTGCTCGTTGCTACGGTAAGAGCGCTTAAATACAACGGCGGAGTGCCGAAAGCAGAGCTTGCAAACGAGGATCTTCAGGCTCTTATCAAGGGCTCTTGCAACCTTGAAGCACATATAGACAACCTCAAAAAGTACGGTGTTCCCGTTGTAGTTGCAATAAACCGTTTCCACACGGATACAGATAAGGAATTGCAGCTGCTTGAGCAGATATGCCGCGACAAAGGCGCGGATTTCGCCCTTTCGGAAGTATTTGCAAAGGGCGGCGAGGGCGGCATCGAGCTTGCAAAGGCAGTAGTAAAGGCGTGCGATATGCCCTCTGATTTCAAGCTCTTATATGATGACAGCCTTTCGATCCTGGATAAGATCCGCACCGTTGCAAAGGAGATATACGGCGCAAAGGACGTAAACTTTGAAGCAAAGGCTTTACGCGATATTGACGGAATACTCGCATCAGACCCCGAATACGCGCGCTTCCCCATATGCGTTGCAAAAACACAGTATTCCCTTTCGGACGATCCGTCATTGCTCGGCAGACCCGTTGATTTCACCCTCAACGTACGCGAGGTAAAGGTTTCGGCGGGCGCAGGATTTATCGTCGTTCTCACAGGCGCTATAATGACTATGCCGGGCTTGCCCAAAAAGCCTGCGGCGCTCAATATAGATGTAGATTCCTGCGGAAATATTTCGGGCTTGTTCTGATGAAAAAGGTATATATTTCAAGCAGTCTTGAACAGACTGAAAAAATAGGTGCTGAATTTGCCGCATCTTTGAATGGCGACGAATTTATTGCAATGTACGGCGATCTCGGTGCAGGGAAAACGGCGTTCGTTCGCGGTATGGCATCGTATATATGCCCCCTCTGCCGTGTAAGCAGTCCGTCGTACACCTTAATAAACGAATATGTCGGCGGTAAATTCCCCCTGTATCATTTTGACGTATACAGGATCACAGACGACGACGCCCTTTATTCAACGGGATTTTACGATTATCCCGGAAGCGGAGTATGCGTTTGTGAGTGGAGTGAAAATATCCCTTATGCCATTCCGCAAGGAGCAATACGTATTACTCTTGAGCATTTGGGAGAAAACGAAAGAAGGATAACGGTCATCAGGGATCAAAATGAAGATTTTAGCGATTGATACAACTGCCGTAACGGCAACTGCCGCACTTTGCGACGGCGAAAAAAGGCTTGGTGAGTTCACAGTATGCACTGCAATGCACCATAGCGAAACGATGCTTCCGATGATAAAGGAGCTGCTCAGATCGTGCAGCTGCACATTTGACGAAGTACAGCTTCTTGCAGGCTCAGCAGGGCCGGGATCGTTTACGGGTGTAAGAATAGGCGCATCCATCCTGCTCGGTCTTGCGTTCGAGAAAAGCATCCCTTGCATAGGAGTTTCATCGTTGCAGGCGCTTTCATACAATATGAGCGGAATAAGCGGTGATTTTATCGCCTGTCCCGTAATGGACGCACGCAGAGGCCAGCTGTATAATGCTCTGTTCCGCCACACAAGCGAGTGCATTACCCGTTTGTGCGAGGACCGAATAATAATGGCAGATCAGTTAGCTGCAGAGCTTGCGCAGTACACTTTGCCGGTATATTTCATCGGCGACGGAGCGTATATTGCAAAGGCAGAGTATGAGAAAGGACTCATTCCGCCGGAGCAGTTGAGGTTGCAAAGTGCATATTCCGTAGCACAGACGGCCTTGCGCATATATGAAAGCACAAGCGATAAAACAGTATTCGAGCCGCAATTTTTCAAGCCTACTTACCTTCGTGCATCGCAGGCTGAAAGAGAAAGAAACGGTTTAAAATAAAATTTGATCAATAATAAAGGAGAAAATAAAATGAGTAACAAGGTATTGGCACTGGCGTGCGATCACGGCGGATATGAATTGAAGGAAGCTGCAAAAAAGCATCTTTCCGAAAGAGGCATTGAATTTATTGATTTCGGATGCAACGGCGAAAGCGTTAACTATCCGGACTATGCACACAAGCTGTGCGAAAGCATACAGAAGGGTGAATGCTACAGAGGTATTCTTTTCTGCGGCACGGGTATCGGTATGAGTATGGCTGCAAATAAGCACGCAGGCATAAGAGCTGCCGTATGCTCTGACACGTTCTCCGCAAGAATGACGAGAATGCACAACGATGCAAACGTACTGTGTCTTGGCGGAAGAGTTGTCGGCTTCGGTCTCGGTCTTGATATGATAGATCTTTTCATTGATACAGAGTTTGAGGGCGGCAGACATCAGACGCGAGTTGATATGCTCACAGCGCTCGAAAAATAATGACTAAAAGAATATTGGGCGTTGACCTCGGTGACAAGCGTACGGGAGTTGCGGTCAGTGACGAAACGTGCATGCTTGCCTCCGGGGTCTGTCTTATCAAAGAGGATTATATCGTTTATATAGCCGATGAGGTAGCAAAAAAGGCTGCCGAATACGACGTTTGCAAGATCGTAGTCGGCAGCCCGATAAATATGAACGGAACGTACGGACCGAGAAGCGAAAAGGCCCGTGAATTTGCAGAGCTTTTGAAGGAAAAATCGTCATTGCCCGTCGTGCTTTTTGATGAAAGACTTACGACGGTGTCTGCCCATCAATACATGAACATGACGAACACACGCGGAAAAAAGCGTAAAGAAACGGTTGACGTTCTTGCCGCACAGATAATTTTACAGAACTATCTCGATTATCTGAAAAACAATCCGAACGGTTAATTGCTTTCATCCTTCGCAGGCTGTGTTACGACCTTCGTCATACGGCTGTAAACTCCGGGATGAGAATCCTCGATTATACGTGCCTGCGCAAATTTTTCATAGAACGGGATAGCGCTTCTTGCCGCCCAGCCAATGATGGCATATCCGTAGCCAAGCTCCTTCATTGAGTGGAAGCATTTGAGCATAAGAAGTCTGCCTATTCCCTTTTTTCTGAATTCGCCTGAAACACCCGTAGGACCGAAATATCCCCTTGCGGTAGCCTCATAAGCGGCAAAGCCGATCACCTTCTGATCCTTTACTGCTATATATATCGTGTGGGGATTGTTTGCAAATGCTGCCTCGCACTCGCTTCTCCAGCCTTCTGAAAAGGTTTGAACAAAATCAAGCACTCTGTGCTTGTCGGGTGACAAAGCCTTTACTATGTGTATTCCCTCTTTTTTCAGGGATTCCTCCAATTCGGGACATCCGTCCTCGATATTGTAGAGCTTAACTAACATATCAGCCATTTATATATACCTGACCTTTCATTTTTTTATATTCTATCATATACTGCGGGATTTTTCAACAGTATTTTGAAAAGAGGCGTATTTTTTTGAACAAAAATTTTCTTATGCAAAATCAAAATCCTACCGCGCTTATAATAGGCTTTGATAAGTATTACGCAAGGATGCTTGAATTGGAAGCAGAGGAGCTTTTTCACCATTGCATACGAATAGATGCGTTTAACGGAATAGACTCCGTATACTCATCAACTACGGGAAATGAAAGGTTTTTGTGTATTCTCAATTCAGACCTACCAACTGACAGCGGTGATCTTTCCCTTTTGCTTGAGTTTTTAACAGTAAAAAGGATAAAAACGGCACTTATCGGCTCTAAAAGGGCTATCAGCTTTTTTAACGATTTTATAGAAGGAAATCCCGATCTTGTAAGACTGTTCAGAAAACCGTTTCCGATAGACGAGCTGATAACGTTCGTTTTCGGCTCTGCTCATACGTTCATATTTGAAAATAAGCAGTCAAGCGCGGTGGAAATAAAGCTGTTACCGGATCCGTACGGGGCAAGCTTTGACGGTAACATAATATATTTTACGCCGATAGAATTCAAGGTTCTCGTTTACCTTGTTCAAAAAGGCGAAAACGTATCTTCGCGTGAAAATATTTTTTCTTCCGTATGGAAAAAGGAAACGTCAAAGGCAAATCCCGTTGACGTATACATACGGCATCTGAGAAAAAAATTCAGTCAGTATTTTGATTTTGACGTTATAAAAACGGTACGAAATGAAGGATATACGATAAACGGTAATATACGTTGGAAATTCTGATATTATAAAAATGCGCCTTGCGTAAAAGCAAGGCGCATTTTGTTATTTTTTGTTACAGCCGCCCTTATCGGCTCGACAGCCGTACGGTGAAAACTCACTTACGGGGAAATCCATTGCACGAAATACCGAGCAGGGATCGTCGCTTTCTATCGTTTCACATTCCTTTTCGGGAACCGTATACTCCGTTCCGCTAACGAGGAACTGCGAAGGGCGTTCAAGTCTTGTAACCGAGAAGAAGCCTATGGAAACGGCAAGAAATCTGTCGCCGGGATCGGAAAGTCCGCCGCCGTTCATTCTGCCCGATATTGACGAGGGAATATCGTTAACACAGCAGCAAATGCAGCACGGCGAGGGCTTTTCGATTATGCGTGTGTTGAGAACGACCGGCTCTGCCAATTCAACGACCGCAACGGGAAGATTGCTGCCGCAGCAGGGGCAATCGGAAAATTCGGGGCGTGTGCAGAAATTATCGTTCTGAGGATCACTGCGGAACATTGAGACGTTGCCCTCTCCGCCGAATAAAACAGCCTTTTTATCGCAAACGGCGATACCCTCGATCACCTGACGGTTTGACATACATACACAGCACTCAAACGTCATTCTTACGTAAATGCGTATGTCTACCTGATAAAAGCCTCTGTTGAACGGTATGGGATTTACGGTTATATTAGTCGCACTGATCGATGCCGAGCAGGTGCGCACGTTGCTTGAATGCTCCACAACGTCCTTACCGTAATCGGTGAGAAATACGGCTACGTCTTCAAAGCAATCCTTGTCGCGACAGCTGTCAAGGATCCTGTACGTGTCAATATATGCAGTATCACGGGAGCTGCCGCAGCCCCCCTGAAAACAACCTCTGTTATCTGACATAGGAAGAATATCCTTTCATATCATATTTTGATAAAGCGGAAGAATTCCGCTCAATGATATAATATGCAAAGGCTTAACAAACGGTTACAAATAAAATTCCGAATATGCGCTATAAATTTCACCTGATGTGCGTTTGCATAAATCATGCATTCCGTCATACAATAAATATCCAAAGCAAAGCATCTTCAGGAGGACACTGTATGAATTTTGATAAAACGTTGAACAGTTTTGCGTATTATTTGAAAACAGAAGAAAAAAGCAGGGCGACAGCGGAAAAATACGTCCGTGACGTCCGTGCTTTTTTGATCTTTTTGGGCAAAAACGAGCTGAATAAGGAGCAAACGCTTTTATACAAAGAGCATCTGGTAAAAAGCTACGCGCCTGCAAGCGTGAATTCTATGCTCGGTGCGCTCAACTCCTTTCTGTCTTTTATCGGCAGAGCGGATTGCAGGGTTCGTCAGCTAAAGATACAGCATCAGATATTTGCCCGCGAGGACAAGGAGCTGACCGAAAAAGAATATGCCCGACTGCTGAAAACGGCAGAGGGTACACGCATCTCTTTAGTCATTCAGACCATCTGCATCACCGGCATCCGTGTCAGCGAGCTTTCATATATTACCGCCGAAGCGGTGCGGGCAGGAAAAGCGGTGGTAAACTGCAAAAACAAAACACGGGTGATCTTTATTCCCGTGCAGATACAGAAGCTATTAAAGGAATATATGAAAAGATCCGGCATCACAGCCGGAGAGGTATTCGTAACAAAAGGCGGCAAGGTGCTTGACCGAAGCAATATATGGAAGGAAATGAAAGCGCTCTGTAAGAAGGCGGGCGTTAGCGATAAGAAGGTGTTTCCTCATAACCTGCGCCATCTGTTTGCACGGACATTTTACCGCATTGAAAAGGATATCGTCCGTCTTGCAGACCTCTTGGGGCATAGCAGCCTGAGTACCACCCGTATTTACACGATGGACTGCGGAAGCAGCCATCTGCGCAGTATGGAAAGGGTATGTTTGCGGCTCACCACATAATGTTGATTATGTGGTAAAGGGCGCGCTTCCCCCATAATTATACATAGATACTATAACATAAACCATCTAAAATTTCAATAGATTTCAGATAATTTACAAATTTAAAGCGCAAAAAATAAGCCGGTTTTGTACTCAAAACACACCCGGCTGACTTTTTATGCACATTTTTCAGTTTAATCAATGATATATTAAATAATTTTGCGATAATTCATCAGGAATTGTCGTTTTTTATTCCGTTTTTATTCCGTGTTTACCACATAATCAACATTATGTGGTGCGCCTTGACCATAATGATAAGGTAAAAAATGCGGTTGTAAAGACCGAAAGCAGTTTTCCAAAGTGCATCTTATGCCGTTTGGAGCTGTGTAGGAGGTGGTAGTTTGATGCGGCAAAAACTGAATAGACGGAAAGCGGAGCCTTGCTTTGTGCAAGCGAGTTCTGTTTGGCTACTCTCCGATATTCCGGCAATCACCGTGCCGCCGTTTTTTGACCGCCATCTACCCGGTATGGCTGTATGTAAGACGAAAGGCGGTGGTTGATATTGCTATGATCCAACTGCTTTTCGTGAAAAAGAAAAGTATGAATCTACCTCCCGGTTGCCATACGGCGGGAGCTTGTAATAAACTCAGTATGGCGAAAGAAACTATAAGGAGGAAAAACTTATGAAATTTAAAATCAAGCGAATACTCGCAGTAATGCTGGTATTCTGCATGATGATGGGCATGGTACCGATGACGGCTTTTGCTGAAGAATCTGAACCTGAAAAATACAATGTATGGGTTGCAGGCACACAGGTAACATCTGCAAATGCAGGCAATATCCTTGGCGACGGCGCCGCATCCTACGACGCGGCAACCAACACCCTGACTGTAAGCAATGACATTGTAACTACAGACATTTGGGGTACAATTGAAGCAAAAACGACAGAAGATTTCACTGTTATCATTGCAGACGGTGTAACACTTTCGGCAGAGAACGAAACTTGTATTGATGTAGAAAACAATCTCATCATTAACTGTGTTGACCTTGATGTTACTTCTGGATCGCATGGAATTTTTTCCAAAAATGGATCAGTAGGATTTACAGGCAAAGAAATTTCTGTTGTATCTGATGGTATAGGTATCTATGGCAATAATATTAAAATTAAATGTGATAAACTTGCCGTTGATGCTAAAGGTACTATGGCCATGTTAGCCTCTAGTGGCATTTGTAGTGAAAATAATATTGAAATTGAATGTAATACGCTTTCTGTTGCCTCTGGGGATGAAGAGAGTATCTATGCAAAAAATGGTGATGTAACTATTAGCGGTAGCGAAGACAGTGAAATAGTACTTGTTGCCGGTGATGGCAACGGTGTCCGTTCATTCGGCGACACCACCATCAAAGGTGGTAAACTTGGCATTACTGCTCGTAGGGGCATATATGGATATGGATCTGTCAACCTTACAGTAGAAGAAATTTCAATTGGTGCTGAAATTTATGGCATTGGTGCTACAAATGTCACAACTGGAAGTAATAATATTACGATCAAAAGTGATAAACTTTCTGTTGTTTCAGCAGATGGGGATGCTATTATTTCTGATGAGGGCGATGTAATTATTACAGGCAGTGAAAATTGTGAAATTACAATTACTGCTGATGATTATGGTATCTGCGCTGAAAAAGGCTCCATAGAACTGACTGCAAAAGATGTTTTTGTTAAATCTAAAAACGATTATGCTATCGATTGTTACGAAGACATTACAATCGACTGTGACATGGCAAAAATAATTGGCAGAGTTACCGGTATCAGGACAAATGGCTCCATCATTATCCAAAATGGCAATTTTGATATCCAGTCAACTGATACAAGTGAAAGTGAGTTAAACTATCCCGCTCTCAGGTTTAAGACAGATTTTACTTACCCAGCAGGTGCAACTGTTGTAGCGGCAACAGAAGTGGATGGCACATTTGAACCATACGATAAAAACAAAAATGCTACATATGACCATGTAAAGATCAGCCAGCCAGCTCCTATCACCTACACCGTGACATTCGATTCTGACGGCGGCTCTGCTGTAACAGCGCAGACTATCGAAGAAGGTCAGAAGGCAACCAAGCCTGC
>JAFYMA010000108.1 GCA_017556845.1 Clostridia bacterium
CGTGCGGGTTCGACCCCCGCCACCGGCACCAGAAAAAAGCATCGACTTTGTCGGTGCTTTTTTCAACTAAATCCACCCTTGCGGGTGGGTGAAATATTGCTTTGCAATGTGAAATACGCCTCGACGGCGAGTGGGTGGATTTAATTTCACTTGATGCGATAGCATCAAATTTCACAATTCACGAAGTGAATTATTTCACTAAAAACTGCAAAAGCTCAAATTCATCCGAAAACGGCGCAAAAAAACTTTTTAAAGTCTATAAACATAAAACGACAGAATTTAAATCTGCCGTTTTGTTTTTTTGATGGAATACGGATATTGAAATTGTTTCAACAAATTAACCCAATATTAATTTTATATCCGATAAATTGTGATATTATAACAAAGATAATGACAAAAAAGAGGAAAAAATAAATGATACCTGCACTTGTATTGTTTGCTGTAACGTACGTTTTAATGCTTGTGTTCAGCAAATACCGTCCGTATATTGCGATCGGATCCGGTTTGATATTTATAGTAAGCGGAATGCTTCCGATAGAAAAAATACTTCCCGCAATAGATTTTAACGTAATTTTGATGATAGCGGGTACGATGGGACTCGTTGCACTGTTTGTTGAAAGTAAAATGCCCGAGCTCCTTGCCGATCTGATAATGGAAAAGGTGCCGAATATTCAGATTGCGGCAGTCGCTATGGCGTTGTTCGCGGGTGTGATTTCTGCTTTCGTTGACAATGTTGCAACGGTGCTTATGGTCGCGCCCGTTGCTCTTGAGATATGTAAAAAATTAAAGGTCAATCCCGTACCGTTTATTATCGCTATTGCCGTATCGTCAAATTTGCAGGGTGCAGCAACGCTTGTAGGCGATACCACCGCAATAATGCTTGGTTCAGCTCTTGATATGAGCTTTATGGACTTTTTCTGGTATCAGGGCAAGCCGGGTATATTCTTTGCCGTTGAGCTTGGCGCGGTATTCTCCGCATTGATACTTGCTTTTATCTTCCGAAAGGAAAAGGCGCCTATACCGCACAATGCGGAAAGAACGAAGGTTACAGACTATTTGCCCACTATACTTCTTTGCGAGGCAATATTGGCATTGATAGTTATATCGTTCGTACCTGAAAAGCCATCCGTTATTAACGGTGCTATATGCTGTATGCTTTTTGTAATAGGTATGATATATAATCTTATTAAGAAAAAGAATTTTTCTGCAGTTATTGATCCGATAAAAGAAATAGATTTTCAGACGATCGGTCTTTTGCTCGGCTTGTTCCTGATGCTCGGCGGTATAACAGAGGAGGGAGTTATTCAAGCTGCGGCAGATCTGCTTGCAAAAGCAGGCGGCGGTAACGTATTCTTCCTTTATACCGTTATAGTATGGGCGTCCGTTGTTATTTCAGCGTTTATTGATAATATACCTTACGTTGCCACGATGATCCCTGTTATAGGCGGTCTTGCCTCTGCTGTCGGAGTAGATCCGACGCTTCTGTATTTCGGATTGCTTTCAGGCGCAACGCTCGGCGGAAACTGCACACCGATAGGTGCTTCTGCCAATATTACGGGTATCGGTATATTGCGTAAGGACGGATATACGGTAAAGAATTCGGATTTCTTCAAGATCGGTATTCCGTTCACATTGGCGGCGATAATTCCCGCTTACATATATCTGTGGATATTCTACGGCGTGTAAGCATTTTAAAGTCATTGGCTTAATTAAATCTGTATGAAAGGAGTGGTCGGCAAAAGTGTTTGATGAAAAGCTTTTTGAGAAAATATTCAGCAAATATTCAGAGCAGTTATACAAGTATTGTTATCTTAAGCTTTCAAATAAAGAGTTATCCGAGGAAGTAGTGAACGATGTGTTCAAAATACTTTATATAAAATGGAATACTATTGACACTGAGACCGACGTACGTCCTTATCTTTACCGAATAGCCGATAATTGTATAAAAACTGCAATGAGGCGGGAAAAGAAGTATTACGACAACAATCAATCCATTGATCAGGCTTATGAGGAAGGCGGACTTAACAGAGCGGTAAGCTATGACGAGTATTTCTATATTTCAATTGAGGAATATTATGAGAGAATACAAAGTCATCTGACAGATGAATATAGGCAGTTGTTCGTATATAGATTTATAGAAAAAATGACGATCGAGCGTATATCGGAGACAACGGGTATTCCGTATTCTTCCGTACGGTTGAGACTTAGAAAGCTGAAAAAGCGGATAAGAATGGAAATAAGGAAAATAAATAATTAATTTTATATTAAAAACCGCTATTTTACATTTTTTGTGACAGATATATAGTGTAGGACTACTAAAGATATAATTATTTTACATTAGCGGCGAATATATCAGAAAGGAGGGATCGTATGTATTCAAAATTAGAGTCAAAGCTTGCAGAATATGAAAAAACAGAAAAAATATCAAGCGATAAGGAATTAATAACTGTTATTGAGCATATATTGGAAGTGGAAGAAGCTTCCCAGTACGATAAAAGAGATTATGATCTTATAGAAGAATGCGTTGATATGCTGTTGGAGCTTAAATGCGACGATCCCGACTTTACGCTTGATTTTTCAAAGGTCAAAAAGGCGGCACTTTCCGAGACCTTCGCACAGAACGGTATTAAGGGCAAAAGGGTGTTTGCAAAGCCGTGGAGAATAGCCGTAGCAGTCGCGCTTATAGCAGGTATCCTTGCGTTGAGCGTTACCAGTGGGGTATATCTTTTCTCGAAAATATCCAAAAACGACTATTTCGGACTTGCTAAGGGAACAACGGTAAGTCTTGATACGGATGTAGATCTTTTCATTCCGTATGAAGTTAAAAAATACGATTCAATGCAGGAGATCATGAAAAGCGGTCACTGTGACGGTCTGCTTCTGCCTGAAGAATTGCCAAGCGGCTGTGTATATACCCGCGGACTCGTTGCAAATATGGGCGATCATTATGAAGTGAGTGTTTTTTATAAATATAACGACGATCTGTATATGATAAAAGTTCATAATCCTGTTACAGAGCCGATCGATCAGATTGCCGTACAAAAAAATGTAGGCGGCCATAGAGTTGGCTATTGCGAGGTAGCCGGGCGCATTCAGGGCATATTCAATTGCGGCGGTGCATCATACATTCTGCAGGCTCCGGATGAGCACGGAGTGGACGATATCATTCTTAACGTATTAAAAAGCATTGATTAAGTGCAAAAAAATATAAGAGGGGTAAAAAAATGAAAAAATTTCTTTCTTTAGCAACCGCAGTTACTATGGCATTGAGCGGTTTTTCGCTCAACACGTTTGCATCTGATGTATCTGATGCTACGTTTGATTACGGAAACGGTATTGAGGTTACCGTAACCGGAAATTTCAGCTATGAAAAAAAGCAAATGATCGCTGATTACCTTGTGTACGGAAGTGAAAATGCAAATTCTGCACGCGGTATTCTCTGCATCTTCGGCCACAAGCTTGAATCGAGCTACAGCACTATAACGCACCATAACGCATATACGGATTCACCGAAATGCAACGTTTATACATATGAAACGATCGCCTGCTCACGTTCTTCGTGCGATTACGTCGAAAGTAAAGAGCTCATATCAACAACCAGAATCGCAACCTGCCACGGTTAAGAAAAATATTATATCCCGTTTGCCGAGAGTACGGCAGACGGGATTTTTCGTTCGGCTGTGTAAAAATGCAAATGATAAAAACAATTTAAAAAATAATTCAATATCGGTTGACTTTTTAATAAAGAGAATATATAATTAACCTATCAATACTGTTACAGTGGGGTGAAGGATATGGGCGGTTTTTTTGGAGTCGTTTCAAAAGAGGATTGTGTATTTGATCTTTTCTACGGTACGGACTATCATTCTCATTTGGGAACAAGACGTGCAGGTATGGCAACGTACGGTGCTGACAGCGGATTTGACAGAGCCATACATAATATTGAGAATGCACCTTTCAGGACAAAATTTGCATCAGAGTCCAATTCTATGAAGGGAAATATGGGAATAGGATGTATTTCCGATTATGAGCCTCAGCCTATACTAGTAAAATCGCATCACGGTATATTTGCGATCACTACTATTGGCAAAATAAATAATATCAAAGAAATAACAGAACAAATAATGAAGGAGAATGCCCATTTCTTTGTAATGAGAACGGGCGAGATAAACCAGACGGAGCTTGTTGCCGCAATAATAAATCAAAAGGAGAATTTTATTGACGGCATACGCTATGCACAGGAAATGATCGACGGATCATTAAGTATGCTGATATTGACCGAAAAGGGAGTTTACGCAGCCCGTGATAAGCTCGGAAGAACTCCTATAGATATCGGTGAGAGGGAAGACGGATACTGTGCAAGCTTTGAAAGCTTCGCTTTTCTTAATCTTGGATATAAGCAGTATAAGCAGTTGGGGCCCGGAGAGGTGGTCGTTATGACGCCCGACGGCGTAAAAACTCTTATCCCTGCAGGCGATAAGATGAAGATATGTACGTTTTTGTGGATATATTACGGTTATCCGTCATCGTCATACGAAGGAATAAGCGTTGAAAAGGTTAGGTATAAATGCGGAAGCCGTTTGGCAAGACGCGATAATGTCAAGCCCGATATAGTTGCGGGAATACCTGATTCGGGTATTGCTCACGCCGTCGGATATGCTACCGAGTCGGGAATACCGTTTGCCCGCCCGTTTATAAAATATACTCCCACTTGGCCCAGATCCTTTATGCCGCCGACACAGGTAAAAAGAAATCTTATAGCAAAGATGAAGCTGATACCGATACACGATCTGATAAACGGAAAAAGCCTCTTGCTGATAGACGATTCGATAGTAAGAGGTACACAGCTCAGCGAAACTACGGAGTTCTTATATGAGAGCGGTGCAAAAGAGGTGCATATAAGAGTAGGATGCCCGCCGCTATTGTATAGCTGCAAATATCTTAATTTTTCAAGATCTACCTCTGAAATGGAGCTTATTACACGCCGTGTTATAAATGAGCTTGAGGGCGGAGCTGCAAGCGAGGAAACCATAAAAGAATATACAGATCCCGAGTCGGAAAAGTATGAAAAAATGGTTCAGGCAATATGTACCAGACTGCATTTTACGTCATTGCGATATCACCGACTTGACGATATGATAGCCGCTACAGGTATGCCGGAGGATAAGCTCTGCACATATTGCTGGAGCGGAAA
>JAFYMA010000109.1 GCA_017556845.1 Clostridia bacterium
CGCATACGACACCCGAAAGGCGCTTGCCTTTCGGGTGTCGCTTCTATATGGTGATAGGTGCTGATATTTTCATATCATTTTGCATTTGACAACCATTGACTTACATCTTGATTTATGGTATAATCCGTTTAATAAAGAATACCGTTTTCGGTGATAATATCAAGCGATCAGACTTGATCACCGTTTCAACGGTTTGATAATCGTATTCTAAAAATAAAGGAGATATAAAATGGGAGCTTTAACAGGAAAAACAGCTATTATAACGGGAGCCGGACGTGCGGTATTGAGTAACGGCGCCTGCGGTTCAATAGGCTACGGAATCGCTACCGCGTATGCAAAAGAGGGTGCAAACATCGTGATAACGGGAAGAAACGTCTCAAAGCTTGAAAGCGCAAAGGAAGAGCTGGAACGTCTTTACGGCATCCGGGTGCTTACGATTGCCGCAGACGTAAACGCAAACGCTGACAACGAGCAGGTCGTCAACAACGTAATAGCAAAAACGATAGAAAAATTCGGCAGAATTGACGTTCTTATAAACAATGCTCAGGCATCGGCATCAGGAGTGACCATTGCAGATCATACAACAGAGCAGTTTGATCTTGCCGTATATTCAGGTCTTTACGCAACCTTTTACTATATGAAGGCTTGTTATCCGTATCTGAAGGAAACTAAGGGCACGGTCATCAATTTTGCATCAGGAGCAGGGCTGTTCGGCAATTACGGTCAATGTGCATACGCCGCCGCAAAGGAAGGCATCAGAGGTCTTACGCGTGTTGCGGCTACCGAATGGGCAAAGGACGGAATAACTGCAAATGTCATATGCCCTCTTGCCTGGACTGCACAGCTTGAGCAATTTAAAAACGCATATCCCGAGGCATTTGAAAAGAACGTTCACACTCCCCCCGCAGGTCATTTTGCCGATGCGGAAGCAGAGATCGGCAGAGTATGCGTACAGCTTGCTTCAAGTGATTTCAAATATATGACGGGTGAAACTCTTACGCTTGAGGGCGGCCTCGGGCTCAGACCTTAACAAATCAAAATGCGTCCGATCAGACATCACGGACGCATTTTTTATTATTCAAACGATACGGGCTTGCCGTCTATATTGGTAAAACGGCTGTCCTGCGGCGACGGCTCTGACATGCTGAAATACATTTTTGCCGCCTTCGTCGTTCCGAAGTCACGGTTAGATCCCGTATTCTGAACCTTATTGAATGCTTCTCGGAACATGGCATTATGCGCTTCTTCTCTGTTCAAAAGAAAATCTATCGTTTCACGAACCTTTTTATCCTCTATCTGTCTGTAAAGATATTCGTAAACTACCTTTGCTCTTTGCTCAGAGGCAATGTTCGACAGCAGATCGGCACAAAGGTCTCCCGTCACGGAAACGTAGTCAGCCGTCCATGAATACCCCGATGCATTCATCAATCCGGGATTAAGTCCAAGCACCACGTGCGTTTGTATTTCACCTGCGGGAACCTTTGCAGCGTCTACATCGTGACCGTTTAACAGATTTATGGTTTGAGAAACCATTTCAAGATGACTTAGCTCCTCTGCCGCTATATCCAAAAATAAGTCCTTTATTTCAGGGTCCTTTATGCGAAAGCTTTGTGACATATACTGCATTGCCGCCTTAAGCTCGCCGTTACATCCGCCCACCTGCTCGTGCAAAAGTGCGGCGTACTGTGGATTTGGGCGCTCAACCTGTACGGGATGAAAAAGCATTTTTTCGTGTTTGAACATAAAAAATATCCTCCGTTTTGAACTGTAAAAACAGTATTGACAAAACGGGGGATATTATTCATTTGAATTTATTAGGATCCTTCAAGACATACTGAAATTATCTGCGGACGGTTATTAATCCGAAACGGTATTTTGCTGTTACCAAGCCCTCGGCTGACTATCATAACGGTATCTTTGATATTGTAAGCGCCGCTGTCGTACTTAGGGAAAAATCCTTGTCCGGGTGCGTACAAGCCGCCGATAAACGGCAAGCGGAACTGACCGCCGTGAGCGTGGCCGGAGAAAGCAAGATCTATTCCGCAAGCTGAATATTCATTTGCAAATTCAGGACAGTGCGACAAAAGCACCGTATAGCTATCAGTGTCAGACAGCTTCAGAAGTGCCGACTTTGTAAAAAGACTGTAAAACGAGCTGTCAGCATTGGAATATACGCTTATATCATCCATTCCTATAAGCGTTATACACTCCCCGTTACGTTCTAAAACGACCGATTCGTTTTCAAGGACCGTAACGCCGCTTTGCCTGAATTTTTCTTTTATGTCTTCACAGTTCAGTCTTCCTTCGTGGTTGCCCGTAACGTAATAGCAAGGAGCAATTTCCGACGCCCGCTTGACAAGAGACACGGCAATATCTACATTCGTTCTTCTTGAATCCACCATATCTCCCGTCATAACGATAATATCAGGTGATATATTCTTTATCGCATTCACCAGATCGTCATTATTCTGTCCGAATTCAGCGTTGTGCAGATCTGATATATGTGCTATTTTAAATCCGTCGAACGACGGCGGAATGTTTTCTTGTGTAACCGTATATTCTGCGGTTTCTAAAAATCGGTTTTCCCACGCTGTGCAGGATACGAATACCGCGATAAGCAAAACAAAAGCGATAACGGCAAAAAAACACAGCTTTCGTTTACCGAGCCTCATATTTCCTCCGTAACAAATCTTAGCATATAATATTTATACAACCGTCTTGTACGGTAATTCAAGTTAAAAATGTAAATTATGCTTTTTTGCCCGACGATCGAGGCATCGCTCTAAAGTTTACAAAAAATTCATTTTTATCATCAGTTATTATATTAAAATATATAGCGATTTATGATATAATAAGGGATAAATTATGATAGGCGGCGTGTTTATATGGAATTTAAATCAAGACTTATAATCGTAACAGGCCATTTCGGCTGCGGAAAAACGAATTTCGCCGTCAATCTTGCAATGCAGCGAGCATCGGCGGGAAATGACGTTACAATAGTCGATCTTGACACCGTAAATCCGTATTTTCGAACAAAAGACGCAGAAACGCTTATGATGAAATGCGGTATTAACGTAATAGCACCGGTATTTGCAAACACAAACGTAGATATACCGTCTA
>JAFYMA010000110.1 GCA_017556845.1 Clostridia bacterium
ATTTTCCGTAAAGTAAAAAGCACGTTTAACTTCAAAAAAGTTATAAAACATATCGTTCGTTAACAAAAACAAATATTAAAAACCTTCTGCAGTAGATTTTAAATCTGCCGCAGAAGGTTTTTTAACTTATCAATAAGCGTTTATTATTCACGCACAGACGATCTTTAACGATCGGTCTTTACGATATTATTTTCAGTTATTCGTGTAGTTATCGAAATAGCCCTGAACGAGAACTATGGGTGTTCCCTTGTCACCGCTTCCTGAGGTGAGATCGCAAAGCGAGCCGATAAGGTCGGTAAGGCGTCTGGGTGTAGTTCCCTGCGATACCATCTGACCTACAAGGTCTGCGTCCTTCTTTCTTATGTAATCGGAAATAGCCTCTTTAAGAGCGTCGCCCGAAAGATCTGCAAAATTATTGTCTGCAAGATATTTCAGCTTTACTTCATTCGGCTGACCTATAAGACCGCTTGTATGCGCAGGAGATACAACGGGGTCTGCAAGCTCCCATATCTTACCTACGGGATCCTTGAATGCACCGTCGCCGTATATCATGACCTCAACGTGCACGCCCGCTTTTTCCTGTACCTCTTTTTGTATCTGCTCAACTATGGGCATACAGTCTCTGGGGAAGAGCTTTATCGTTTCTTCCGTTGCCTTATTTGAGCCAAGCAGACCGTAATCAGCATTATATCCGCTTCCGTCAACCGACTTATTCAGTATTTCGTCAAGGCAGTATACGCTTTCAGCGCCCGCTTTGAGCAGACGGCGTTTTGTTCTTGCTCTGCTGTGGATGTCGCACGCAAGAATATTTTTTGCATAAGGAAGAATTGCTCTGCAATCGTTTGCAAGAATAATTTCCGCCTCACAGCCGCAGCTTTCGATAAGCTTTTTATAATAATCAACGTAGTCAACACCCGTAAACGTGTGCTTTATATATCCGAAAAGCTCTCTGTATTTTTCCTCTGTCAATACGTCCTTCCACGGATCTACGCCTTTTTCATCGAGCATATCCTCATCAAACAGATGATTTCCAACCTCGTCAGCAGGATAGCTGAGCATAAGTGTTATCTTCTTTGCACCCATTGCAATACCCTTAAGACATATTGCAAAACGGTTTCTTGAAAGTATAGGGAATATAAGACCGATATGTCCTTCGGGGAATTTTGCCTTTACGTCCTTTGCTATCTGCTCAACTGTAGCATAGTTTCCTTGCGCACGTGCAACTACCGCCTCAGTAACGGCTATAACGTCCATATTGCGTAAGGGAAAGCCCTCTGCCTTTGAAGCGTCAAGCACGCTTTGAGCAACGATATGAGCAATATCGTCTCCCTGTCTGATAATGGGAGCACGAACACCTCTGGATACAGTTCCCGTAAGTCTTTCCATCTTTAATACCTCTTTATATAATAAATTTTATTCAAAATTTGCAAGCGATGATTCCATATACGCAAGGAATTCAGAGCCTCTTTTTTGAGCCCATTCATCCATAAACGCCATTTGCCTTATCCACGTTCTGTACGTATAATCTCTTTTTATATGCTCGCTCCATCTTTCCATCTGGGATGGCATAAGCTCTGAAAGAACAGCTTTCTGCTCTGCAAATATGTCCTTTAAGTAGCTCTCAGCCTCGTCGGATGCGAGCGTTTGACAATACTTTTTAAATTCGCTTCTGAACGTATCGTTTTTCAGGCAGAATGCAAGCAAGCCCTTAAGATAAAGCGGGTCTGCATATCCGTCCGTATACACATACTTACCGGTGTAATAATTACCCAATACGAAATCAAACGTATCAGCGTCAGCCTTTGTATAAAGCTCAGGTAAAATGTGGTCTGAATTATATCTTCCAAACGCAAAATCGCAGTCACGCATTGCAAAACGCCATTTTCCGTCTGCATACGTTCCGTCCTTCACGTCATTTCCGCTGTAGCACCAGAGCTTAAGATTGTTATGCGCCCAGTCGGTATTGCATATATACAGATTAAACGCCGTATACTGTATGAAGTTTTGAATATCTATTTTGCTTTCAAGCTCTTTATAAAGTGCATCGTACTCGCTTTCACTGCCGTTTACGATTTTTTTACACAGAGCAATATAATCGTCAAGTGCCTGCTGTGAGCCTGAATCAAGCTCGTAATAGAACCACGCTCCGCAAAATCTTCCGCAAGGAACGTCGTCCGAATGGTCACCCGTGCAGTATCTGTTCGTATCAAGCTCGGATTTAACGACCGTTACGTTGTCCTTATCGGCTATACCGTAGACGTTTGAAACATAATTATCGTCGATATCCTCTTTCATGTCGAGGACACCGTAATATTCACCGTTTAAATATACCGTAACGAAGCACGATGCCTGCGATGCAACGTCCGGAGCGTATTTCATAGCCAAAAGATTTGCCGCAGCATCTCTTGCCGTCGTTATATTACCGCCGTCAACACCGCCGTTAAGCAGTGAATCGTTTCCGCCGTTACGAAGCACGAGTCTGTCAAATCGTGCAAGAGTATCGCCCTTCCCGTCTCCGCTTACGATCTTTCTGTCAGGGAAAAACGCATAGTCAAACGAACCGTTTCCGTTATATAGCGTTTCATCGTAATATCCGTCACGGCGTGCAACCAATCTGAACGATTTTTGAGCAAGCGAGCGAGACGAGCCGCCGAATATACGCAAGCCCGCATCCTGAGAAATTACCTCTTGTCCGTCCTTGGCAAATATCTCAACGTGGCATACACGCTCCCACTCCTTGCCGGAATTATTGTAATTAACTATTATACCGCGTTCTCCCCAGAGATTTTCGTTATCGGTAACGATAGATACAACGTACGGTGCGTTCGTTTTGCCGTCTTGCGTCTTTACGTAAGTATTAGTTTTGATCCTGCCGATAGCTTTTCCGTTTTTGTCAAAGCAGGCAGAACGTATTACCGTGCTTTCCTCTCCGTCAAGTATCTTTATTGAGGACTTATACTTTTCGCTCTTTGATGACGGCTCATCTCCGTTCAGTGTATACGTTATATACGCACCGCTCGGAGCATTTTCGGGCAAAGTAAGCTCAACAGACGAGCTGTTCTTGTAAAAACCGCCTTTAAGTGAATAAACAGGGCTGACGTACAACGAATCTACATCAGGTTTTTCTTCCGTTTCGGCTGACGTTTCCGCATCTGTCGTCACGGTAGTATCAGCGAGTGTGCTTTTCTCAGCGTCTGTAGTGCAGGATGCCAGAAGCATCAGACAAGCAAGCATTAAAGCAGTAATTCTGGTTTTCACTCAAGTATCCTTTCGAAAATTTTTTAACTCTTTTTCCAACTTAATATGATATCATTATTTATTAAATTAGTCTATTGTTATTTATTAAACTTTTATAATACGATAAATTAACGATAATTTTACACAGCAAGCCTTCCGCAGAAAAAAATTTTATGTAGAATAATATCAGCTTTCACAAAGGAGAAATAAATTGAATACGGACAGATTTGATCTTAAAGGCGCAAAAACTGCTTTTATATGCATTGGCAGCGGCGGAACGTCATGCAGATTTTACGCATACAGGCTTGTTCAGGGCAAATATGAGCTTTGCTTTGAAACGGACGGATATATAGGCAGAGGCGGAATTTATCCGCCGAAAGAAAAATTCGAAGGCGACGGAAGAACACCCGAGGGGGTCTACTCTATCGGTGAATGCTTTGGAAACACTATCCCTTCGTGTAAAATGAGCGTACCGTACACGCTGATCGACGAGGATGATTATTGGGACGGTGACAGCACGTCAGAAACGTACAATCAGCACGTCAAGGGCAGCGAAAAGAGCGAAGAATGGCTCAATAAGGGCGAATACGAGCATCTTATAAAGTATCAAAGCTCGTACAGATACGCCGCAATGATAAACTATAACGTATCTCCCTGCGTTGCGGGCAAGGGCTCTGCAATATTTTTGCACGTTCCGTCACCCGGCTCTACGTCATCCGCAGGCTGTGTTGTAATTCCAGAGGAATATATGATAAAGGCGTTGGAAATGATGGCCTGCAACACCGTTATTGCAATAGCGAAGGGTGAGACTTGAAATGAATACTATGATATGCCCGTCGGTGATGTGTGCGGATATGCTCCATCTGGAAAACGATATACGCATATTGGAGAATTGCCGTGCAGATTATCTTCATATGGATATTATGGACGGTGAATTTGTTCCGAACTACACCTTAGGCACTGATCTTATAAAAACGCTTCACGCCTTTTGCTCAATACCGCAAGATATACATCTTATGATAAGCCATCCTGAAAAAAAGCTTGAAAGATTTGATATTACCGCAGGCGACTGCGTGAGCTTTCACTACGAAGCGAGCTGTGATATACCGTTTTGCATATACTATATAAAAAGCAAGGGTGCAAAACCTATCCTCGCAATAAATC
>JAFYMA010000111.1 GCA_017556845.1 Clostridia bacterium
CAGCAGTGATACGATGCAGTTTTTTGAGCAGCTCGGCGTTCCCTTGAAAACGGAAAGGGGAAACAGAGTGTTCCCCGTGTCCGACAGCGCTCACGATATAGCAAACGCGCTTGTTGATAATTGCCGTAAAAGCGGCGCAAGACTCATAACGAAGCGCGTTACGGATATTAAAAGCTGTGACGGCATCTTTACTGTAAGCTGTGACACCGGAAGCGCTGAATACGATGCCGTTCTTATCGCAACGGGCGGGGCATCTTATAAGGGTACCGGCTCAACGGGCGACGGATATTCGTTTGCAAGATCGCTCGGACATACCGTAACGGAGATAAAGCCGTCACTTGTGCCTCTTGTCTGCCGTGAAAGAGTATGTGCTGAAATGATGGGACTTTCGCTGAAGAATATCGAGCTTAAGGTAGTAGACACACAGAACGGAAAAACGGTATACCGTCAGTTCGGCGAAATGCTGTTTACACATTTCGGCGTAAGCGGCCCTGTCGTTCTCAGTGCATCAAGCGCGATAAGACAAATGGAAAAGGGCAGATATAAGCTGTATATAGACTTAAAGCCCGCACTTGATGAATCCGAGCTTGACAAACGTCTTATATCCGACTTCGGCAAAAATCTTAATAAGAATTTTTCAAACTCTCTCGGAGCGTTGCTCCCGCAGAAAATGATAGAGCCTATCATACGTCTGTCGAATATCGACCCTCATAAGAAGGTCAACGAAATAACGAAGCAGCAACGCAGGGAATTACTTTCGCTTCTTAAGGCGTTTCCGCTTACGGTTGACGGCTTTTCCGATATAAACGATGCGATAATCACGTCCGGAGGAGTAAGCGTCAAGGAGATAAATCAGAAAACAATGTGCTCAAAGCTGGTTCCTGGATTATATTTTGCAGGAGAGATAATCGACTGCGACGGCTTTACAGGCGGATTTAATTTACAGATAGCGTTTTCCACCGCTTATGCGGCGGCAAGCTCAATAATACAAGATATCTGAAAGGATTTCACAAAAATGCGTATTAATATAGCTATAGACGGTCCTTCAGGGGCAGGAAAAAGCTCACTTGCAAAGGCAGTGGCCAAAGAACTCGGACTTATTCACGTTGATACGGGTGCAATGTATCGCACGGTAGGTCTTTATATGCTTGAAAACGGAATAGATCCCAAGGATCCCGAGGCGGTTTCCGCTGTGTTGAATGACGTAAAGGTAGAGCTTGAATTTCAGGACGGCGTACAGCACATATATCTCAACGGCAGATGCGTGGATTCCTTGATAAGATCAAACGAGGCGTCAATGTACGCTTCATACGTTTCGGCAATACAGGCAGTAAGAGATTTTCTTTTGAATACGCAGCGCCAGATGGCAGAAAAGCAAGACGTAATTATGGACGGTCGTGACATTGGCACAGTAATACTGCCAAATGCGGCTCTTAAGATCTTTCTCGTTGCGAATGACGAGGCAAGAGCACGCCGCAGATATAAGGAGCTTACGGAAAAAGGCGAAAGCGTTACGTTTGAAGAGGTTCTTGATCTTATGAAAAAGCGTGACGAAAAAGATAAGGGAAGAAAGATAGCTCCCGCTGTTCCTGCAGACGATGCGGTTATATTTGACAACACGGAATACGATCTTCAACAGTGCGTAGATTACATTATATCGCTTGCGAAGGAAAGGTTTTCGATATGAGCTTTTATACGGGTGCAATAAAAACGTTTGGCGGTCTTGCACGTTTCGTACTTGGCATAAAAAGTGTTCAGGGACTTGAAAATATACCGAAAACGGGCCCTGCACTCGTGTGTGCAAACCATACTGCGTTTGTTGATCCCATTATTCTCGCAGCGGCAATGAGACTGCCTATAAAGTTTATGGGCAAGGCAGAGCTGTTCAAAATACCCGTTCTGAGCCTTATTATAAGAAGCTTCGGAGCTTTTCCTGTGAGAAGAGGCGGAAGCGACGTTACGTCTCTTAAAACGACGGTAAAGCTTTTAAAAAGCGGAGAGTTTGTCGGAATGTTTCCTCAGGGCACAAGATGTCCAAACGTAGCACCCGAAACGACAGAGGTAAAAAGCGGAGCCGGGCTTATTCTCAGCCGCGCTGAATGTAACGTTATTCCCGTGTATATCAAAACAAAGAATAACAAAGCCGGATTTTTCAAAAGAACGACGGTCATTATCGGAAAGCCGATAGAGTATTCATCCTTAGGTATAACCGAGGGGATCAAGCGCGAGTACGAGGAAGCGGCTAATAAGATATTCAGAACAATATGTGAGCTTGATAAGGAAAAGGCAGATAAATGAAAAACGTAACGGTTGCAAAATATGCGGGCTTTTGCTTCGGAGTTGAAAGAGCAATAAAAACAGTATACGATATAATAAAGGAGCAAAGCGGCTCACGCATATATACGCTCGGAAAGATCATTCATAATCCGATAGTCACAGAGGAGCTTGAAGAAAAGGGCGTCAGGATCATATCGCTTGATGATATAGATACGATAGTAAAAAGTGCCGAAAAGGAAAATCCTGCAGTGATAATCGTGAGAACTCACGGTGTAACGAGAGATATTTCTGAAAAGCTCGCAAGGGGCGCACAGGATAATCCGTATTTTTCTTTTGTGGACTGCACGTGTCCGTATGTTAAAAAAATTCATAATATCGTAAACGATAATTCCGATGCCGATACTCTCACAGTCGTATTCGGCGACAGTAAGCACCCTGAGGTAGAGGGCATCAAAAGCTACGCTAACGGAGACGTGGAAACGGTTTTGTTTGAAGATGATATTGAAAAAATGGCAAGCAGCAGAAAAAACGAGCCTGCAAATGTCATAATGGTATCTCAAACAACACAAAATTTATTTGAGTGTAAAAAGTCACAAAAAAAACTCAAAAAACTATATACTAATACAAAAATTTTTGATACAATATGCAGTGTAACTGAAAACAGACAAAAAGAAACCGAAGAACTTTCATCAAAAGTTGACATAATGGTGATAATTGGCGGTGCGGACAGTTCAAATACGAACAAACTTTTTCATATAGCAAAGGAAAACTGCCGTAATGCAATTATGATCGAGCGCGTGTCCGAGCTTGATGAGTATGATTTTTCGGAATATAGTAATATAGGAATAACTGCCGGTGCTTCAACACCGGATAGTATAATACAGGAGGTAAGAAGAAAAATGAGCGAAGAACTCAAAAATGCAGGCGAAGAAAATTTCGCGCAAATGTTGGAGGAATCTTTCAAAACTTTAAATACAGGAGATGTCGTAACGGGTACTGTTATAGCTGTATCCAGCAATGAGATACATGTCGATCTTGGCGCAAAAGTTACAGGTATATTGTCATATGACGATATTACAGACGAGCCCGGCATCAAGCTGGAAGAAGTTTTCAAGGTTGGCGACACAGTACAGGCAGTAGCAGTAAGAGTATCGGACGTTGACGGCGTTGCTGTTCTTTCCAAGAAGAAGATCGACGCTAAAAACAAGTGGTCTTCGATCGTTGCTGCATACGAAAGCGGCGAAATACTTGAGGGCAGATACGTTGAAGTTGTTAAGGGCGGCGTTATTATGTCCATTGAGGGTGTGAGAGTGTTCGTTCCCGCATCCCACACAACAGTTCCCCGCGACGGTGATCTTGCAACCGTTAACGGTAAGCGTGCAAAGGTTAAGATCATTGAGATCGACGAAACAAAGCGCAGAGCAAAGGCATCTGAGCGTGTTGTCGTACGCGAGGAGAGAAAGAAGGCTGAGGCTGAATTCTGGGCTAACATCGAAGTTGGCAAGCACTACGTAGGTGAGATAAAGTCTCTTACGTCTTACGGTGCGTTCGTTGACCTCGGCTGCGGTATCGACGGTATGGTACACGTTACAGAGCTTTCATGGCAGAGAATAAAGAATCCTGCACAGGTAGTTGCTGTAGGTCAGAAGATCGAAGTTTTCGTTAAGGAATTCGACGCTGAAAAAAGACGCATCGCACTTGGCTACAAGACTGAAGAGTCAAATCCCTGGACGCTGTTCACAAATAAGTACAGCGTAGGCGACGTTGCTAAGGTTAAGATAGTAAGCCTTATGCCCTTCGGTGCATTTGCACAGATACTTCCCGGTGCTGACGGACTTATCCACATCTCTCAGATCGCTGACAGAAAGATAGACAAGCCCGGCGACGTACTTACGGTAGGCGAAGAGGTTGAAGCTAAGATCGTTTCAGTAGACGAGGAAAAGCATCAGATCGGTCTTTCTATCCGCGCTCTCATAGCTCCCGCAGAGGAAGCAGCTGAAGAAGCTGAGGAAGCAGACGATACACTCGTATATTCGGACGAAGCTCCCGTTGAAGGCCAGAACGACGCTGAATAATCAGTAATAACATTAAAATTGCCGCAATTTATTTGCGGCAATTTTTATTATCTGTATTGAAAAAGGAAAAATACTGTGATATAATAATGAAAAATATAAAACGGAGTTTTCTATGAGTATAAGAATAGGAATATACGGATACGGCAATCTCGGCAGGGGAATAGAAAGCGCAATAAGACAAAACCCCGATATGCAGTTAGTTGCCGTGTTTACAAGACGTGATCCGAAAAGTGTGAAAATATCAACACCCGGCGTTTCAGTCGTCAGTGCTGATGACGTTGCAGACTATACGGATCTCATAGACGTTATGATACTGTGCGGCGGCAGTGCGAAGGATCTGCCCGTTCAATCAGTTCAGCTTGCAAGGCTCTTCAATATAGTTGACAGCTTTGACACCCACGCAAATATCCCCGTTCATTTTGCAAACGTAGATAAAGCTGCGCAAGAAGGCAAAAAGATCGCAGTTATTTCAGCAGGCTGGGATCCTGGAATGTTTTCACTGAACAGACTGTACGGCGAGGCTGTCTTACCTTGCGGAAGTGATTATACGTTCTGGGGAAAGGGCGTAAGCCAGGGACATTCGGATGCAATTCGCAGAATAGACGGCGTACTTGATGCAAAGCAGTATACAGTTCCGGTAGAGTCTGCGCTTGACGCAGTCAGATCCGGTGATCAGCCCGCACTTACAACACGGTAAAAGCACACGCGTGAGTGCTTCGTCGTAGCAGCGGAGGGAGCAGACAAGGCAAGAATTGAAAAAGAAATAAAGGAAATGCCAAATTATTTTGCTGATTACGATACGAGCGTGACGTTCATCTCACTTGACGAGCTTCGTGAAAAGCACAGTGCGATGCCTCACGGCGGCTTCGTTATCAGAAGCGGCGTAACCGGACTTAACGGTGAAAATAAGCACGTTATCGAATACAGCTTGAAATTGGATTCAAATCCCGAATTTACATCGTCTGCAATTCTTGCGTTTGCAAGAGCGGCGTATAGAATGGCACAAAAGGGCGATATCGGATGTAAAACCGTTTTTGATATTCCGCCTGCGTATTTAAGCCGTCGGTCTTACGAAGAACTTATTTCAACATTACTGTAAAAGGAGAAAATAAAATGAAATTATCAGATATACACATAAGAGACCCTTATATATTTGCTGAGGACGGCGTTTACTATCTGTACGGCACAAGGATCGGCGTGAACGGCGTGCCAAAGCCCTGCACAGGTCTTGACGTTTATACAAGCGTTGATCTTGAGCAGTGGAGCGAGCCGTTTGAATGCTTCACACGTCCCGATGATTTCTGGGCAAATTGGGACTTTTTTGCTCCCGAGGTTCACAAATTCAACGGCAAATACTATATGTTTGCAAGCTTCAGAAGCGCTACGCGCCGCCGTGCATCGCATATTCTTGTAGGTGACAGTCCCAAAGGACCTTTTGTTCCTCTTACAAAGGATCCTTTAACACCTGAGGATTGGAATTGCCTTGATGCTACGTTTTACGTTGATGAAAACGGCAATCCCTGGTCAGTATACTGTCATGAGTGGACGCAGGTAAAGGACGGCACTATGGAGGCGGTTCAGCTTTCAGATGATCTGAAAGAGGTAATAACCGAGCCTGTAACGCTTTTCAAGGCAGGAGAGGTTGATTGGAAGTTCACGCTTCAAGGCGGTGAAGATAACAGTACTGACGGAAACTACGTAACCGACGGCCCGTTTTTGTATAAGCATAGCTCAGGAAAATTGCTTATGCTTTGGTCGAGCTTTTCGGACCATTGCTTCTACGTTCAGGCAGTTGCGGTGAGCGAAAGCGGTAATATTCTCGGTCCGTGGCATCACGACCACAAATTGCTTTATACAAATGACGGCGGCCATGGTATGATATTCAAAAAGTTCAACGGCGAATTGTGCCTGGTGCTTCACCACACCAACGTCCGCCCCAACGAAAGAGCGACACTCGTTCCTATAAGAGAAACGGAAAGCGGTCTTGAGC
>JAFYMA010000112.1 GCA_017556845.1 Clostridia bacterium
ACGGAATAGAATACCTGCTTTTGTTCCAGAAGCGTTCACGCACATGGAGCTTTCCGAAGGGACATATGGAAATGTGCGAGACCGAGATACAGACGGCAAAAAGAGAGGTCTTTGAGGAGATCGGTCAAAGACTGCGTCCGCATAAGAATTTCAGACATACCGTTACTTATAAGCTGGCAGCTCCGTGCAGAAAGACGGTCGTTCTGTTTTTAGCTGAGGCAAAGGACTCGAACGTTGTATTTGAAAGCGTTATGTCTGAATACAGGTGGCTGAAATGCGAGGAAGCAAGCCGCTTTTTCTGGAATTCACAGTATAAGCGTATTCTGAGCGACGCAGAACGGTTTATAAAAAGACTCGGATGAAATCAAAAGACTCACCGTTGAAAGTGAGTCTTTTTTGCTTTTATGCTTATTTTATTTCCGCAATACATCTTTCGATTATGTCGGCGGTCTGCTCCTTCGTGTAAAGATATCTGCTTTCAAATAACGTATCGAAGAATTTGTCAGCCTCCTGCAAAAGATATATTTCGTTTGTAACGGAGCTTACCTGTCCTGCAAATCCGCAATCGGAATGCTCAAGCCACATAAACGTAAGCTGTGATTCGGCTATAAGATCAATGACTATATTCGACGGAAGAGTTACGAAATTATCGTTGAATATGCGGAAATCCGAGCCGTTCTGCATTTCTCGGAGTATCTGGGTAAGAGCGTATTTTCTGACCTTGGGCGAAACGGGACTTGCGTATTCTCTCGGAATTTCGGGTATTATGCCCGTTTTTGCAAATTCCATTAATCCCGCGCTTGTGAAAACGCCTCTGTTAAATCCCTTTTTGCGTGACTGATAATATTCGTAAAGATCGGGAAGAATGTCCCTTACCTGCTGAATGTCCGTGTTTGCTATCTCCTCGTAATGCGCGTATTCAAGATACGGCACGATGCAGGGGAAATACTGTAAGTACGTATAGCCCGAATATTTTGAATGAGCCTTTTTCATCTTTTCAAACATATCGAATATCGTCGTACACCTTTTCACAAGGCTTTTCATTACTGTTATGCGCTCACGTGCTGATCTTCTCAAGTTCTCAACGACGTCCGGCTTCGTTATGACCAATGCATTCGTAAAGTCCTCGTTCATAAGTATAACTGTTTTGCTCAGAATAATGAAATGAACGTATCCGAACGGCATTACAGATGCCTTTTCCGTAACGTATTCGTAGTAAATGTTGCACTTGCTGAGAACGAACGGTGCCCAGTCGAACAAAGCTGAAAGATTTTCAAATCCAAGCTCGGAGCTGCTTTTTTTAAGAGAGATGCACAGATTGAAATCCGATCCCTTGCCCGCGTTTGAAAGTATGCGAAGGATCTCCTGCTGAATAGATCCGCTTTCAGAGGTGATGTTGGAATATACGGCGGTATTCGGGTTTTCGGTTTCCCTTTCAATGTACGATTTGGTGTATTTCTGTATTTCGGATCTTGATTGCAGAAGAATTATGTCGCCCTCGTCGGTAATATCCGCGCTTGCCGGTGAATGATCGGAAAAAGCGGACGGGCGGAATGACATTTTTTTGAACAGCCCGTCAAGCTGTGAGCATACGGACGAGCCGAAGCGTATGTTGTCAAGCTCTGTCATAAGACGGTGCTGATCTTCCTGTGTGATCGGTATGAAGGAAACGATCCTTGAAAGCTCCTCCTGGCTCGGAAGCTTCTGACCTGACAGAAATTTCGTTATCGTCGAACGGCTTATTTTCGTCAGTGCCGATATCTTCATTGCAGATATGTCGTTTACTCTCATTTCTTCCGATAAAAGTTCGCTGAATGCTGACATTGTCATAGTGACCTCCTTGATGATATACAGTATTTTGGGCAGCGATTTTTATTATAGTATCAAAAAATTATTGTTTTGTCAAGTGCGGAGGCGGTCAACATTTCGTCTTTGTGATAAAATTTTACATCAATCTATTGAAATGTGTCAAAAAATTTAATATAATAATGATTCAGTAACGTAAAGGAGAGATATTATGGGTAATAAGATCGCATTTATCGGCGTGGGCAATATGGCAGGCGCTATCATAAAGGGCATTCTTGAAAGTGAGAGTGCGTTTAAAAAAGAGGATATTATTCTTTACGATAAACTGCAGGAAAAAGTGCAGGCGTATGACGGTATGACTGCCGCGCGGTCTGCTTTTGAAGCCGTAAAGGAGGCGGATTACGTCGTTTTTGCGGTAAAGCCGCAAAACTTTTCCGAGGTGCTCGGTGAAATAAAGGACTCGGGCGTCGATTACGCAGGAAAAACGTTTATAACTATCGCCGCAGGTATAAAATGCGCGTTTATTGAACAGTATCTGCCGAACGCCGCGATAGTCAGAGCAATGCCGAATACGCCGATGCTCGTTTCAAGCGGAGTATGTTCGGTATGCAAAAACGATTTTGTCAGCGAGGAGTGCTTTAAAACGGCGTTTTCTCTGTTTTCATCGCTCGGAGTTGCCTTTGAGCTTTGCGAGGATAAAATGAACGAGATAGTTTCTTTGACCTCATCGTCGCCCGCTTATATATTCCTGTTTATCAAGGCTTTGATGGACGGGGCAAGTGAGCAGGGGCTCGTGTTCGAAAGCGAAAGAGAGCTTCGCAGAATAGCGTGTGAAACGGTCATAGGCTCTGCAAGGCTGATGCTTCAGAGCGAAAAAACGCCCGATATGCTCATACGCGACGTAACGTCGCCCGGCGGAACTACCGCAAAGGCTATGGAGGTTCTGTACGGCAACGGCTTTGAAAAAACGGTAAAGGATGCAATGATCGCCTGCACGAAGCGTGCCGTTGAGCTTTCGGAGATAAAGGACTGACAGTTTGTAATATTGACCTATGCGAACGCATATTTATTGGTGAGAATAAATATGCGGAGGTCAAAATGAATTATTTGTCGGATGAAAAAGAAAAAAATACGCCACACGCAGCTCAGGGCGATGATCTTGTTACAAGGACTCTTGCATCTCTTGCAAGAAGAACGGACAGACGCCGTATCCACGCTTACGCAAACGTGCTTTTGTGCGTGATATTTGCTCTGTGCTGTATTGCGGGAGCATTGCTTGCCGTATACGTTGAAAAAACGCGTGGCTTGCCCGTGCCTGAGCTTGAAGCGCAGGCGCATAACGGTGTGCTTGATTGGTTCAGAGAGCTTGCAAAGCAGTTTATGGTGTTGTTTTTGCCCGTTGCTCTCGTGTTTGTGTGCGGATTTAACAGATCGGCTTGCCTTGTGTGCGGCACGGTATGCGCTTTTGTCGGCGTGCTTTGCGGGGCGATCGGAGTATGTATGTGTAAGATTGCACCCATAGGTGCGTTTTTATCGGATATGATATGCTGCGGCGTGTACGGATTTCTCATTATACGCTTTTGTGCCGTTGCGGTCAGCTTTTCTCACCTTGTCAAAACCTCCCGCAATGATAGCGGCGGAATGTTTGACGAGGATCTGAAATGCTATCTTGATTATTTTGCCGCAACGTCCTCATGCGTTCTGGCAGTGTGCGTATCCGATCTCATTATACAATTGTTTTAAAACTATAAAAAGGGAAAGAAAATGCAGGAAAAAGAAAAGGAAACGAAAAATAAAAAGCGGTTTAATCTGTTTGACAGTCAGAAGGAAGGAAAGGGCGTCGAAAAGGGAGAGGTCAAGGAGCCGACGCTGAAGAACTTCTTCAAATATTTCGGCAGATCGTTCACGAAGCTGCTCAACGTCAATTTAATGTTTACGCTCATAAATATACCGATATTTTCGCTGATGTTTGCTATCGCAGGCTTTACGAATATGACCTCGCCCGCAGCGCAAAGCGCTCTGTTTGGCCCTGTAAGAGCAGCGGTAGCGGGTGGAAACGTCCATCCCGTGACGATGGCTTTATACGGTGC
>JAFYMA010000113.1 GCA_017556845.1 Clostridia bacterium
AAAGAGTACTCCGTATTTGTCACTTGAATAAGCTTCGTTGTCATCATTTACCATTATGGATGTAAGGCTTGTACAGGAAGCAAAAGCTTGGTCGTCTATTGTCATCACGCTTTCGCCGATAGTCACGGAGGTAAGGCTCGTGCAATCTTTGAAAGCGTATTCTTCTATTGATGTTACGCCGTTAGGAATTGTTATTGACGTAAGACTGGAGCAACCCTTAAACGCACAGTATCCGATAGATATCACGCTGTCAGGGATAGTTACGGATGTAAGGCTTGTGCAACCGCTAAACACATAAACTCTTATATCTGTCACGCCGTCAGGTATAGTTACGGATGTAAGACTTGTGCAGCCATAAAACGCATCTACGCCAATGGTCGTCACGCTGTCGGGGATGGTTACGGACGTAAGGCTTGTGCATTCACTAAACACTCCATCACCTATGGACGTCACACCTTTTTCTATAATGACGTTTTTAATACACGCCCGACTGTCATACCACGGTTTTTCATCAGCTGCAAAACAGTCATACACATCACCTTTACCGCTTATTACGAGAGTGCCGTCATCATACAACGTCCAATCAACGCTCTCACCGCATTTGCCGGAGTCTACGACCGTGCCGTACGTACCGGTGCTTGCTGCCGACGCGCTTGGAATGATGCTCTGCACCGTATCAGCCGCCGCCTGCAAAAAAAGCGATGGGATAGAAGAAAATATTATTGAAAACGCCGCAAGATAACAGATAAGCTTCTTTGCTTTCATAATGATTTACCCCTTAAAAATTATAATGTTAAACTAAATTATATCATTATGAAAAGCTGGCTTCAATATATATATTGTAAATTCTTCTATACCATCGCTTTTATATGCGATTTTTTGCTTTTTTTCGGCTATGCTCTGCGTCTGAAAATGAGTCTGCCGAGTGCTTTTGCGTTGAACGGTATCAACGGATAAAGATAGCTTATTTGCCCCTGCACCGTTTTGTTCGTCGCTATCAGAACGAGCGTCAGCACCACTCCGAAGACGAAGCCCCACAGTGCAAAAAGTGCGGTAAGGGCGAGTAATATAAGGCGCATAAATTTGAATGCGTAGCCCAATTCATAGCTTGGCTGGGCGAAATTCGCTATGCTTACAAACGCCGTATAAAGTATCGTTTCCGGCACGAACCAGCCGACCTTTACCGCGTAGTCGCCGAGTATAAGACCGCCTATGATAGAAAAGCTCCCTGCCAGAACAGACGGAGTATTCAGTGCCGCGAGCTTCAAGCCGTCAACTGCAAATTCGAGCAGGAAAAGCTGTAATATTATCGGCAATGACGAATGCTCCGACACCTTTATAAAATCAAGCCATTCGGGGATGAACTGCGGATGCGTTATCAGAAGATACCACAGGGGCGATGCGAACATCGTCATAAAAAACACCGAGCATCTGACGAGCCTCAGATACGTGCCCGTAAGCGGCGGAAAATAGTAATCGTCCGTTTCCTGCAAAAAATCGAAAATGCTCGTGGGCAATATCATTGCAGACGGCGAATTGTCGCACAGAACTATTATACTGCCCTCCATGACCGACGCTGCTGCGGCGTCGGGGCGTTCCGTATACCGTATTTTCGGAAACGGATTATACCACCGCTTTTTTATAAGACATTCAGCCAGCGACTCGCTTGACAGCGAAAGCGCCTGCGTTTTAATTTTGCTTATTTTATCTCTGAGGCTTTTTAACAGTTTTTCGTCTGCCCGACCGTTCAGGTAGCACATAACAACGTCCGTTTTTGACGATTCACCGACGGAGAACATCTCCATCGTCAGATCCTTATCCCTTATGTGTCTTCGTATGAGCGATGCGTTGAAAACGAGCGTTTCGACAAATCCGACCCTTGCCCCACGCAAGACCTTATCGTTTTCAGGCTCCTGAATACTGCGTACGGGGTATGTTCTGCAATCTATCAGCAATGCACCCGATACACCGTCAAGCACCATTGCCGTCATTCCCGACAGCACGGCGGAAACGAGCTTTTCTCCCTCTTGCACCGTTTCCACCTCTACGTACGGAATATACGTATTGCAAAACGTCTCAAGATCAGACAGAGCGTTTTCATCAAGCGCCGACAGCTTCATAAAAAGATCCATTATGCGAAGCATTATTTCATCCTTTGTAAGTCCGTCGATGAAATAAAAGCTGCATTTTCTTTTGCATACGATTATATCGCGCCTTACCATATCAAAGCTGTCGTTTATTCTAAGCTCGTTGTCAAAATACGATGTTTTTTCGTTTATATCGGTGCTTGTAAGAATATTCATCACGATATTTCCGCCTGCTCTGCGCTATCATTTCCGAGTCCGAAGCTGACGGACAGAGCCTCGTTCACCCTCGCCATAAGACCGCTGTCAAGATGGCCCATTTTCTCCTTTAGCCGTTGCTTGTCTATCGTTCTTATCTGCTCAAGCAGTATTACAGAGTCCTTTGCCAGCCCGTAATTATCCGCAAAAACGCCGATGTGCGTGGGCAGCTTCGTTTTTGACACCTGACTCGTTATCGCCGCCGCTATAACAGTAGGACTGAATTTGTTTCCAACGTCGTTCTGTACTATCAAAACGGGTCTGAGTCCCCCCTGCTCCGAGCCTATAACGGGCGACAGATCCGCGTAAAATATATCTCCCCTTCTGATGACCATATGAACACTCCTTTTTTTGTAGCATCGTTGTATCCATATTTTTTCTTCTCTTTCCGTTTTTTAATCATCAAATCGGAAAACAAATGAAATTTTCACACTTTCACACAAAAAAAGGCTCTCCCAAAGGGAGAGCTTCCGCGTCAGCGGGTGAGAGGGCATTATATCACTTTGCACCATAGGCGCAATGCATCACTGCCGAAGGCAGCATCACTGTGCCATAGGTACAGTGATGCTTTCGCAGTACATGATCACTCAACTCAACGCCGTCTGATTATTTTTTATACGTTATTATAGTCGAGGTATATTTTTCGGGCAGCTTTATCGTAATGTCAGACGTGCCCTTGAACACCGTGTTATCATCAAGCACGGTAAATGTATATTCGCCGTTCATTTCCTTAAGGGATATGCTTGCGCTGTCGCACGGAGAATTTTCTCTGCGGAACGCCATTATCATTCCCTCGTCTGTCTGAGCATCGTGATACTGCCAGATCACCCACGATGAAAGATCGAGCTTATCAGAGCCGAAATTGTGGAAATGGCACGGGAAAAATCTGCGTATTGATCTGTATTCCTGAACGACAGAGCCGAGCCACTTCATCTCCTCGTCGGTCATCGAATGGAATATCGTTGCATAAGAGCCTATGCCCCACGTTGCCGAATACGTGCTTCTTGCCGCATACGTATCCATTTTCTTCTTCGTCGAGCAGCCTGTCACGGGGAAAAGGCGTGATGCGTTCGTGTTGTGTACATTCGTTACGTCCGGGTTAGGATTGAATATGCACTGGTAATCCGTTTTGTAGAGCATCAGCGAACGCTTGAGCGTTTCAATATCTATTCTTCTGCCGCCTGAAGCGCAGTTGTCTATGAGAAGATGCGGAAATTCCTCTATAAGCTTATCCCACAGCTCGTACATACCGAGAATATGGTATATCTCCGTTATACCCCGTCTTCCTTCCTCGTCTGCCTTTTTCCAGAATATATCGGGCGTGCAGTTGAAATCCTGTCTGTAACATTGGATATCAAGCGTTTTTATATGGTTGCGCAGCACCTCGTAATAGTAGTCCCTTACCTCTTTTTTGGAAAAATCGGCAAGAAGATATTCAACGCCTGCATCTATGAAGTATTCCGGATGCTCCTTTGCTATCGGCGCTACCTTTGCCGCCTTTTCAAGATCGAACCAGAGCATAAAGCCCGCATCGTTCTTTTTCGCCTCCGCTACGACGTTTTGGAACATATCGGGGTGTGCGTCAGCCTTTATCTCCCAGTCGCCGACCTCGTCAGCCCAGATGCTGTCGAAGTTGCAGTCGCTCTTTGCCTTTTTGCCGTTCCATGCGGCGTCTATCCAATACTGATCGAACTTTACGCCGTTTGCGGCAAAGCGCTTTATTCGGTTGACCATTTCATCACTGGGAAGGCTTCCCCAGAACAGATTTGCCAAAAGTCCGGGGCGCTCCTTCGTCAGAGCCTTGGGCGTATAGTTTTCCCACATAAGATCACGGAATTTGTTGTATCTGTCCTCGTTTTCGTCATACTCCATAACGAGTATCGAAGCACCTCTGACCTTTTCGCCCGGCTTTAAATAAAACTCCGAGTAACGCAAGCCTGCCTTGAAGCGTATGCCGCCGTCCTGCTTCTGAAGCTCAGCACTCCAGCTTCCCGTCCAGCCTATTGCAACTATATAGCCCTTACCGAGAGAGGCAACCTCGAAAAACGGCATTATCTCGTCAGAGCATCTGCCCTCTCCGTTTTCAAACGTATATGTTACGCTGTTGTTATAAAAATATTTCGTATGATATGAAAATTCCTCAGCGGAACGGGCATCGTCATACGAATACGATTCACCCTCAACGAGTCCCTGAGTCCATATTACCTTGGGAGCCTGCTCGGTATAGCGGTTTCCCATAAACTCGTGCGTGTATTCGGGAAGCGGAAGAACGGCGTCAATATCACGTATTTCTGACAGTATCCTTGAATTTTTATCAGATACGTTTTCGTACCACACTACCCATTCAACAGCGTTTGACTTTTCGTATTTTTTTACCTGAACGGTGGTCTTTATATCGCTGTGAACGGACTGATCGTATATCTCAGAGCCGTATTTGAAAGAAAACTGTGGCTTTATCATTTCTGTGTCCTTTCCTTTTTAAAAAGTACGTTTTTATACGGTAAAAAGTATATCACAACGGAAAATGTTTGTCAATACGTTTATACATACGCCCCTGTTGATTTATTCATTTTTTGTGTGATATAATCGCACTACCGACATTTATTAAAGAGGTTTGTTTCAATGAAAGTAAGGTTAAAATACCAATTTTTGCTCGTTGCATTCGGCGTGGGACTGTACGCCGCGCTCATGAATCTTGAAGCAATAGCGGGCTTTGCAAAAAACACCGTGGCTCTTTCCCTGCCCGTCGTTGCGGGATTTCTTGCGGCATTCATTCTGAACGTGCCTATGAGCGGATTTGAAAAGCTGCTCGGCAAAATATTCAAAAAATCAAAAAAGCCGCCGAAAAGAGAGCTTATCACACTTATAAGCCTTATACTTACGCTTTTGAGCGTCGGGATCGTCATAGCGGCGGTCGTAATACTGCTTATACCGGAGATCATATCCTCAGCAAAGATACTTTACTCTATGGCAAGGGCTCAATGGCCGAATCTGGCGTCGTTCCTTGCAAAATACAATATCGACGTATCGTTCATAACGGAATGGCTCAACAAGCTGAATATCGAAACGATGATCGGCAAGGTTTCAACTATGGCAGGCTCGTTTTTAACCACGGTCATAAATTTTGCATCAAACGCACTTTCAGGTATGGTAACGGTCATTCTTTCGGGGATAGTTGCAATATACGTCCTGCTTGAAAAGCACACTCTTGCACGTCATACAAAGAAGCTTTTGAGCGTGCTGTTCAAGGAAAAGACGGTCAATTACATCTGCCACGTTGCAGATCTTATAAACAAAACGAATATCAAATTCATATCGGGGCAATGCTTTGAGGCATGTATACTCGGCTCGCTCATTTCAATATCGTTTGCGATAATGGGAATACCGTACGCAATACTGATAGGTGTTTTGGCGGCGGTGTCGGCGTTTATCCCGTATTTCGGAGCGTTTTTCGCCTGTGCAGTCGGGGCGGCGCTTATACTTATAACGTCACCGGAAAAGGTGATACTGTGCATAATAGTATACCTTGCAGTTCAGTTCGTCGAAAACCAATTCATATATCCGCACGTCGTCGGAAGCTCCGTCGGGCTCAGCCCTCTGTGGACGCTCGTGGCTGTGCTTATCGGCGGCAACCTGTTCGGTCTGTTCGGCATGATATTCTTCATTCCCGTAACCGCCGTTGCAATAACTCTCATTAAGGAATTTGCAAACGAACGTCTGAAAAAGAAAGCCGAAAACACACCGTCCGATACGGAAGACGCACCCCCGTCGGAAGATACACCCGAGTAAAAAAACAGCAGAGAAAATTTTCTCTGCTGTTTTTTTACCGTAGGGGAGGCGTTCCGCCTCCCGCATAACATTCGCTATTATATTTTACATTTTCTTTGAGTCTGTACGGTATCCTTTAACCTTGCTTATGCAATACCGTATCACATCAAAAATATAATTTTGCAGTTGATGTTATGGCCGTCATATATAATTACATCATCCCACATTCTTTTCGTGCCTTCGTAAACGATCGTATCAAGCTTCTTACATTCGGAAAGAACATCTTTGTCTATCCTTGTCACGCTGGCAGGTATGTACAGTATCTTGATATTCGAGTCTGCAAACGTACCTGTTTCTATTCGTTCGATGCCGTAAGGCAGCTTGAAGCCGTACAGCGACGTACATCCACGGAAAGCATTATGTGAAATACTCTTCACATCTCCTTGGAAAACTACCTTTCGAAGCTTCGTACAGCCATCAAACGCACCCGTACCTACTGATCGCAGGCTTCCGTTTGTGATTACGGTCTTTAAGGCGCGGCAGCCCTCAAAGGCATACGAGGATATACTCTCCACCGTCGGTGATACCGTATATTCGCTTTCACTCTTGCCTAACGGATACCAGAGAAGCGTTTTCATATTCTTCGTATACAAAACGCCGTTTTCATCGCACGCATACTCTGTATGCTCATCGTCAACGCTGATCGACGTCAGGTTTTTGCAAAAACGGAACGGATCGCCGAATACGATCTTCGCATTAGTTGGTATATGGTACGTTTTTGACGTATTTCCCGCAGGATACTGAATGATCTCATCATAATTATAATTATAGTTAGCGCCTTTTTTATACAGCACTCCGTTATCGTCGGAGTAATAATACTGATTGTCGGATGCGACGGTTATCGCCTTTAAAGAGGTGCAGTTAAGGAATGCAGATCTTTCAATTTCCTCTGTGCTTGCAGGTATATCAATTTTTTCAAGTGAAGTACAGTTTTCAAATGCGCCGCTGTCGATATATGTTACCGTATCGGGAATTTTCACGTCGGTAAGCGATGAGCAGCCGTAGAACAGATCGTGCGTAATAGACTGCAAGGACTTGCCAAGCTTCGCTGTTTCAAGCGATGAGCAGCCCTTGAAGGCGCTGTGCTCTATCTTTGAAAGCGAATTCGAGAAGGCTATATGGGAAAGCGATTCACAGTCAACAAATGCAAATCCTCCCACGCTTGTAACTGCTCCGCAGCCGACTATCTTGTCAAGTGCACGGCATTCCTTGAACGCTTCCTTTCCCAGAGTCTGCACGCTGTCAGAAAGAGATACTGAGCCAAGGCTGCGGCAGAATGCGAACGTTCTGTCTTCAATAGCCTTTACACCCGAGGGAACGCTTACACTTGTAAGCGCATAACACATATAAAACGCATCTGCGCCGATGCTTTGCAGGTTATCCGGCAATTCAACTGACGTTAAAGCATAGCAAAGACTGAATGCTCCATCGCCTATTTCAGTAACCGTATCGGGTATTTCAACACTCGTCGCGTTTTTACAGTCGGCAAACGCCTTTGCGGCAATTACGGTAACACCCTCTTTTATAACTATCGACTTTACGTACGGGCGGTAAAGGTTCCACGGATAATCGGCGGCGTTTTTCTTATCCGCCATCACGCTGTCATTTTCCACCGTAAGCGTTCCGTTACGGTCAAGAGAATATCCGTCGCCGTTTAATTCTACGGTATCCGTAGCATCCTCGGGCTCCGCTGCCGTTTCGCCCGTCGTCATCTGCTCTGTCTGAGCCTGTGTCTGCCCGTCAAGCGTTGATAACGACGTATCCTCGTCATTATCTGCCGTCTGACAAGCGGTAAGCAGCATACACGTTACTGAAAAAACAGCAACGGATGCCTTGACGTTTTCTTTGAATCTGAACCTTTTCATAGCTTTCTCCTTATAATTATATTTCGTTGATCCTGATGCCATTATTATTGTAACATAGCGACAGTGTACATATATGTATTAAATTCTACATAAT
>JAFYMA010000114.1 GCA_017556845.1 Clostridia bacterium
CCCGTAAGAACGACGAACTTATCACGGGGTATCTTAACGTCTATGTTTTTCAGGTTGTGAACTCTCACACCCTTGGCTTCAATATATTTATTTGGCATACTCAGTTATTTTCCAATTCCTTTATCAAATCTCTGAAATGAGCCGCATCTTCAAATCTGAGCTCGCTTGCAGCCTTTTTCATTTCTATGGTCAGCTTTTGAATTTGCGTTTCTTTTTGAGCTTTCGTCAGCTTTTTCTGCTTCTTTTCTTTATCTTTTTTGGGTTCTTTAGCCTTGATGTCAATAACGTCGCGGATCGATTTTGACACGGAGCGCGGAGTTATTCCGTTAATGCGGTTGTATTCACTCTGAATGCTGCGGCGGCGTTCTGTTTCTGCAACCGATGCACGTATCGAGTCCGTTTCTTTGTCTGCGTACATTATTACAGTGCCGTCAATATGTCTTGCGGCTCTTCCTATCGTCTGTATCAAAGATACCTCGGAGCGCAAAAAGCCTTCCTTGTCGGCATCGAGTATAGCAACGAGCGAGACCTCAGGCATATCAAGACCCTCGCGCAACAGGTTGATACCGACTAAAACATCGAAAACTCCCAAGCGAAGATCACGTATTATCTCGTTACGCTCAAGCGTATCTACCTCGTGGTGAATATACCGTACGCTTATACCTGCGCTTTCAATAAATTCGGTAAGATCCTCTGCCATTTTCGTTGTAAGCGTTGTAACGAGCGTACGTTCCTTCTTTTTTACTCTCTGACGAATTTCTCCCAAAAGATCGTCAACCTGTCCTTTTACCGGACGTATTATTATCTTAGGATCGCAAAGACCGGTAGGGCGGATTATCTGTTCTGTGATCTGCTGTGAACGCTTTCTTTCATATTCGGCGGGCGTTGCACTGACGAATATCACCTGATTTATCTTTGATTCGAATTCATCAAAGCACAAAGGGCGGTTATCGTATGCCGACGGCAACCGAAATCCGAAATCAACGAGATTCTTTTTTCTTGCTCTGTCGCCGCCGTTCATCGCTCGTACTTGAGGCAATGTAACGTGGGATTCATCTATAAACATAAGGTAATCATCGGGAAAAAAGTCTAACAGACAAAACGGCGTTGAGCCGGGCTTGCGTCCTGAAAAAATGCGTGAATAGTTTTCAATACCGGAGCAGTAGCCTACCTCTTTTATCATCTCAAGATCGTATTTTGTACGTTCTTCTATACGCTGAGCCTCGAGCAGCTTTCCCTGCGATTTAAAATAAGCTACGCGCTCCTGCATTTCATCAAATATCTGCCCGAGAGCCTGCATACGCTTTTCTTCTGATACGGCATAGTGAGTTGCGGGATAAATTGCAGCGTATGAAAGATAGTTTATAACCTCTCCCGTTACTATATTTACTTCGGAAATTCTGTCTATTTCATCACCGAAAAACTCAACTCGCAGTGCCTTTTCGCCCTCGTTCGATGGCAAAAGCTCGACTGTATCGCCTCTGACGCGGAATTTACCGCGAATAAGGCTGATATCGTTTCTTTCGTAGTTGATCGACAGAAGCTTTGATATATATTCATTTCTGTCCATCACAGTACCCGGACGTATAGATAAAACAAGATCCTTATATTCTGAAGGATCGCCAAGAGAATATATGCACGAAACGCTTGATACGATGATAACGTCGCGCCGCTCAAGCAGGGCAGAGGTTGCACTGTGGCGGAGCTTGTCTATTTCATCGTTGATAAGCGAATCCTTTTCAATATATAGGTCTTTCCCGGGTATATACGCCTCCGGCTGAAAGTAATCGTAATATGATATGAAATATTCAACTGCATTATTGGGAAAAAACTCCCTGAACTCCGAACAAAGCTGTGCTGCAAGAGTCTTATTATGAGCAAGCACCAAAGTCGGCTTATTTACTTTTTCTATTATGTTAGCCATTGTAAACGTTTTGCCGCTGCCTGTAACACCGAGCAACGTCTGCGCTGACATGCCGTTGTTGATTCCGTTTACAAGAGCTTCGATCGCCGCAGGTTGATCTCCTGTCGGAGAAAATGGCGATTTGAGTTCAAATCTGCTCAAAGCGACCTCCTGTTCAGTTAATAAGTGCGTTTTCCATTGATTTTTTCTTTAAAACCTTTTCACCGAGATGGTTTGCCCACCGTTCCGTAAAAAAGGAAAAATATGATATACTTTTCTCCTTGCGCATACGGTTAAGCGCCGGAATGAATGCCCATAAAAAAGATGGAATTCCCATAACTATAAGATACAGCGGGCCTAATATAAGAGATTGTATCGTGTGACCGTATTCATGCACGATAAGACGCTCGCAAACCTCGGGCGGCGACCACTTGCTATGAAGTGACGGATAGCAATACGGATTATCGGTAACGAATATAAACATTCCAAGCGATAAGCTTGAAGAAAGCTTCCAATACGTTATTACTGCGCCGTGATAAAAGCAATGCTTATGTTTTACATTGATGAGAAATATTATTCCGCCGAGAAAAGTTTGCAAAATCCCGTACGTGCACTGAACCAAGATGTATAGTAACTTCAAAGCCTATCCTCCTTAAAATATACAGTGCAATAATTGTATCTCATAAATATTAAATTTTCAATATTTATTATAAACTATTCACAAAAAAGCTCTTCCGTAAATATAATATCAATAAATATTGGAGGAAAATATGGCGATTAAAATTTTTATTGATCAAGGACATAATCCCAAAAATCCGAATTCAGGTGCTGAGGGGAACGGCTTTCAGGAGGCAGATCTCGTATATAGGATCGGCATTATACTGCGTGATATGCTGAACAAAAATCCGGAATATGAGGCTATTACGTCACGAAATTCACCTGATGAGATACTCGGAACGAGCAATTCAACATCTCTTGCCGCAAGAGTAAATGCAGCTAACCAGTGGGAAGCTGACTATTTTATCAGTCTGCATGCAAACGCATCAGCAAATTCATCTGCAACGGGAAGCGAGGCATTCGTGTTCAGTCAGACGAGTAAGGCATCGCCTCTTGCAGAAAGTATTTTAAAATGGTTGCAGTATATAGTAGGAACGAAGAGCAGGGGAGTATTTTCAAGACCCGGACTTTACGTTTTGCGAAGAACACAAATGCCTGCAACTCTCGTCGAGCTTGGTTTTATAACGAATGCTGAGGAAGCGAGAAATATGAATGAAAATCCCGGTGACTATGCCTTAGGTATTTATGACGGCATAATCAATTATTTCGGAACTACTTGAAAAATTAGAGAAGATCAGCCGTCATCATATTATGACGGCTGATCGTATTATTTAGCTATATCCTTTGTTATAAACGGTACTGTACTGACCGCAAGAGATCCTATACACGTAAGAAGTATTTCAGGTATCATATAGCATCCGTTATAGATGACAGAATACAAGATATATAAAGGCGCACCTGTGAACGTTGAAATAACGTAGCTTGCAAATGTACCGCTCATAACATCACCGAAAAACCATTCCGCGTAAGAGCCGAAGAATATTGCGCCCGATAAGACGTGAAAAGCATAGCAGACTGTCAGTGACAGAAGCGTTCCGAAAATCAAAGCCTTTTTGGGAGTCTTATTTCTGAAAAGTCCGCCGAGTCCCAAGGCGCTGTAAGCTAAAACGTAGTCTAAAAGACACATTAAAACTATGCGCCACCACACCATCTGGCTTTCGCCCGGCAGAACGAATACCGAGATCGTATTAACACCCAGAAGCATTTGTAAAACGCTGTATACAAAACCGCACGAAAGCCCCCATTTGACTCCGTATCTGTATGAGATCAGAATAACGGGGAGCATACTTAATAATGTGATACTTCCGCCAAACGAAAATTCAAATATCTTAAGCATAGATAAAACTGTTGCAAGAGCTAACAAAACTCCGCTTTCACAAAGCCTTTTTGTTGAGTATTTCATACTATCCTCCAAAATAAACAGCGGTCTGACCGCAAGTGCAATTCAGACCGCCCTAAATAAAGGCTATAAATACATCCAAGCACCTACGTCGGCATTATCCGCATCAGGTTACGGGTCGAAGCTTTAACTTCCTCTCAGCCTGCACAGCAAGCTCCCCTATGTTATATTGTTTTGTTGTGCTGATTATATCACACATTTATGATCTTGTCAATAGTAAATCTGTATTTTATAAATTATAAAAACACCGACCAGGTTTTTATCTTGGTCGGTGTTTAAGTCTTATTTTACACAAATATCGGCGATGTTTGCAAGATCGCTTTGAGTGATCGAACCGTTCAGATCGCTGTCAGCTGCTGCAAGATAGCCGGTTGTATAGTGGCCGCCGATTTGCTTTTTGACCTTTATAACATCCTTAGCTGAAACAATACCGTCGCCGTCTAAGTCACCCGTTACAATAACAGTTGAACTCTTTACAGCTGTTTGGCCTATAAACATTTTGATAACGTAGCCGGATTTCAGCTCAGAAGATGTTACAACGTTTCCTGCAAGGTCAAATACCTTGCAGTTAGCGGTAGCTACTTTAGAAATAAGCTCAGAGCCTGTCGTACCTTCTTCAATTCCGCAGAATACGTTCTGATTGTTGAATTTAGTATCCTTATAACCCGATCCTTCGTCTGTGGAGATAGTATAATTTGATCCGAGAACGACATCAAACTTGAATTCTGCCATAACGAACTTAAGACCGGATTTTGCTGTAATATAGATCTTAGCCGTATGTACGCCGAGTGAAAGATCAGATGTGGGAATTGCGTGGTCGAAGCCGTTAAGCTCGCTGTTCGTCTTTGCCAGTTCTTCGTGACCGGGAGCCGCAAGTACGTCAGGACGATGCTTGGGTGTCAATGTAACGTCGTTTCCGCCGTCAATTGATACGGAGAATCTGCTAACGCCGCTCGGCGCAAGACCCCAACCTCTCGTTATAAGATCTTTTCCTATCTCAACGGATGTTGTTGATGAGGTAGAAGGAGTATCGAGAACGAATCTACAGTCGGTCTGCTCTGTCTGAACAGTAAGATTTATAACTGCAACAGGGAAGTTCTGAACACCTGTGGCTGCGGAAAGCGACTGAGTACGTCCCTTGATAACGATAACGTGTGAACCGGGTGAAAGACCTTTAAGATTTGCAGTTCCCTCGTAGGAGTTTATGTCGGACGCTGATGCAGGATATCCTGCCCCGACTGCCGCGTTATAAACGTCAGGTCGTGTATATCCTTTTAATGAGTGCCAAGTATTACTGAAGTCTATGCTGTAGTAGTAATCTGTTATGCCTCTTGTTGTTATAGCCCAACCATTAAAATAAAGGGAAGGAGAGGTATCTATGTTTATCGTGTAAGAAACCTCGGAAGGAGAACTGCCGGCATTGCTTGCGCCTGCAGGATTGTCAATTGCCGTTGAATATGAATAGTTTTCACCTGAGAAGATAGATCCGGGGTCAGATCTGGGTGTGCTGGGCATTCCTCTGTAAACGGGGATACAGAATCTGATCTTGATATCAAGGTTTGACTGCATACCCTTCTGTATCGTTCTGCCCTCACTGTAAGGAGCAGAGAAGTTCTGCATGTACTGTCCCCAGAAGTTGATGCATTTGCCGTCTTTCATACTGCGTGCATCTACATTGTATTTCTGCAAATACAGTGTATTCTGATATCTGTCAAGATAAGACGTCTTAAGCTTCTGAATACCGCCGGAAATAGCTGCTCTGTGAGTTGTCCAGCCTGCACCTTTCGCTTCCTTCATACCGTTGAGGTAAATATTGAAGTAACCGTTACCTGAAGCACCCATATTAAAGTAGTTGTAATAACCGTTATAGCCCATAAATTCACTGTATGAATGGCTTCCGTTAGCGCCGTTAGTGCCGTTTTTGAAATATGTCCACAGAGTATCTCCGCAAGCGCCTGAAATAAGCGGGCTTGTACCTGAACCCTGCTCCTGTCTTAATCTTGCCGCAATAAATATCGGGTTTACATTATTTTTTTTGCCCTCTTGGATAAAATACTGTGCGTATGTCATTGAGTTGCCCGAATCGGGAATTACCTTATGAGACATAAAGCAGCCCGCAAGAGCCGCTTCAACGTCTGCTTCTGAATATGTAGAGTTGCCGTAGTAAAGGTCCATAAACATAAATATGTTACGCTCTGTCATGAAGTTTCTCGGGTCCATAACATATCTGAGCGCACCTTCATTTACGGGCCACCAGTCTGAGTCGTATTTGGTTGCATTTTTTCTGTAAGGCACATAATCGGCGGAAGGATATACAAGGTTGTTATCCTCACCGCAGCCCGAATATTCCATAGAAATTACGTAGTCCCATGTATAAGGTGTCTTACCTTGCGATTCACTGAGCCCCGTAACATCAAGCGGAACGAATTCCCACGAGGGATGAATGAGGTGAAGCTTTGTAAGTCTTTCAGCGTAGCTGGAAGGGAAGCCTGCGTTTACAAGTGATTGATAGTAACTGTCAACAGCACCTGCTGAAACCGAAATGAATGAAAAGCATGATGCAATCATCATAACGATAAGAGCTACTGCCGTAAACCTCTTGAAGATTTTCAAATTTAACACTCTCCTTTAAATATAAATACATTATTTATCTGCAAGCCGCACAGACGAATATCTGTGCGGCTTTAAGATTTTTAAATCAGGAAATAACGCTGTTTGCAATATTACCTACGTCGTTTGATGAAATAGAACCGTCGTTGTTGCAGTCAATTGCCTCAGGGTACTGAGCACTGCCCATGGATGCAAAATACTTTTTAGCTCTGATAACGTCCTTAGCGGTTATTTTACCGTCGCAGTCAACGTCACCGCCTACGATTATCGTAGCACTGTCAACTACTGCGTTATACGCAAGGTACTGTACCTTATATCCCGTTTTCAACGTGCCTGACAATACGGGCGAGCCGTTTTCATCTACTATTCTGCTGCCGCCGTCAATGCCGGAAAGAAGATCGGAAATAGTTGTGTTTTTATCAATGCCCATGATCGTTCTTCCGCTTTGCGTCGTTCCGATCTTGAATTCGTTACTTTCCATCGCCAGATCCTTTGCAGTACATGTAACGTTTACGCTTGCGATCGGATATGCTGTACCGTTGGAGTTAACACCTCTTATATTGACCGTGTGAGTTCCCAAGCCGTAAAGACTCATATCTACCGCAATGTCAAATGCATTGTACGGCGAGTTCGTATATGAGGTGAAAGCGTTGGAAACGTCATTTCTCAGGTGATTCTTAGCACTCTGCCAAGGACCGCCGTCAACGCTGTAATAATAGCCCTTACGTGCATAGGAGTGAACGCTCCATCCGCCGATATTGGCAATGTTAGTGCTGCCGAAGTCGATAGACATCGACGTGTGGCATGTGCCGAGTGTAACGGGGGAAGCTCCGTCGGGATTAGGAGTATCGAGCATATTTACAAAGCTGTACTTCATACCGAATTGAGAACCGGGGTTAGGATACGGAGAAGAGGACATTCCGTCAAATACGGGGATTATGAAGTTAAAGGGACTGTCAAGAATACCGTTCTTGTTAGAAGCGTTGTAAACCGTTGTACCCTCAGACGTTACGGCGTATATCGTCTGCATGTACTGATCCCAGAAGTTACGGCTGGAACGGGGGTCAACGTTGAATTTTTGGAAATAGCTTGTATTCTGGTAGTCATTTATGTACTTTGTTCTTACCTTAGCTGCACCGCCGTCAATAGCTTCTTTGTGCGTATCCCAGCTTGCGTTGTATGCTTCCTTCATAGCATTGTGGTAAATCTCAAAACGACCTTCACCCATTGCATCAATGTTGAAATAGTTGTAATAGCCGTTGAACTTTGCAAAATAGCTGTATGAGTATCCCGAGGAAGGAGCACCGTTTAAATGATCTTTGTAATATTTCCAAAGTGTCTCACCACAGGAGCCGTTAAGCAAAGGCTCGGTGTTTCCGTTGGTGCCCTTTTCCTGTCTTAAGCGTGCTGCAAGGAACGTGGGGCTGACACCGTGTTTTTCACCTACCTGCAAAAGATACTGTGCATACGTCAACGTATTTCCGGGGTCGGGAATAACGGCGTTTTCCATAAACGTGCCTGCAAACGCAGCGTTTACTACCGCTTCGCTGTATGTACCGGGAACGTATGCAAGATCCTGAAACATGAAGATCCTTTCTTCTGTCATAAAGTTTCTCGGATCCATGAAAAACTGTACTGTAGCCTTATTACACGGATATTTGTCCAGTGAGTCGTATGTATTATGATTCTTGTGATATGGAGCATATTCGCTTGCAGCGTCGATAAGGTTGCTTGCTTCATCTTCCAATTCTTTTTGGATAACGTAGCTCCATGTGTATGTGGGCTTTAACTTAGTTACGAGAACAGGCTCAAATGTCCAGGTAGGACGAGAAATGTGAAGATCTGCAAGTCGTGAAGCGTAGGAATCAGGGAATCCCTTTGCTATCAGTTCTGCATAATACTCGTCATAATTTGCCGAAGCAGCTTGCGTAGCCAGCGGCAGACAAGCGGCAAGAAGAATGAAAACGAGAAGTAGAGAAGTTAAGCGTTTCAGGTGTTTCATAGAACCTCCAAAATAATATTTTTACTTCTTCTCAATGGAAAAAGTCGGTGTGAATACACATCACACTCATGCTGTATTATTTTACTACAAAATATATAACTTTTCAAGGGGTTATTGAATATTTTCTATATTTCACAGAAGAAAAAAATAAATTTTGTTTATAGTGCACAAAAACGCGTAGAAAACTTTGTTAGTAATACTTTTAGAAATTTTCTTGACAGAGTAAAAAATTGATGTTACAATAATAAAGAAATCTTTTACAAGGAGTTTTTTTATGCTAAAAAGACTATTTTCCGTGCTTTTGTGCTTCGTTACGATCATTGCAGTGATCCCGTTTACTGCTGTAGAAACCGAAGCTGCAAACGTTATCATCACGCTCGACCCCGGCCACGGCGGTAAGGACCCGGGTGCTGTTGGTGCAAGAAACTGGGGCG
>JAFYMA010000115.1 GCA_017556845.1 Clostridia bacterium
ACCTGCAGCTGCTTGATAGCGGCAGGACGGTAAACGTCGCACGCTACGAGAAGCGGTCTTTTTTCAAACTTGGTTTTAAAGTAATTTGCAAGCTTTCCGCAGTGAGTCGTTTTACCTGCACCCTGCAGACCTACCATCATTATTATTGTGGGAGGCTTGGATGCAAATCTGATCTTTTCTTCCTTACCGCCCATAAGATTAACGAGCTCCTCGTTAACGATCTTTATGACCTGCTGGGACGGAACGAGGCTTTCAAGAACATCAGCGCCAACAGCGTGCTCACTTACTATTTTAACGAAATCCTTAACGACCTTGAAGTTAACGTCAGCCTCAAGCAACGCAAGCTTGATCTCTCTCATTCCCTCTTTGATGTCGGATTCCGTCAGCTTACCTTTATTTTTGAATTTTGAAAATGCCTTACCGAGCTTGTCGGAAAGGGATGAAAACATTGCCATAAATATTTACTCCCTGTTCAAAAGCAGTATCTCATCCGCCTTTGAGATGATCTTTTCCACTCTTGAAGAATGCTCCGGAATATCATGTTTAATATCCTCGAGCATAATTTTTATTTCTTGTATACCGTCCTGCATAGACGTAAAACGCTTCGCAAGACCTAACTTTTCTTCAAATTTAATCAGCTGTTCTTCTGCACGCTTTATACTGTCACGCACACCCTGTCTGGTTATGCCCGCCGTTTCCGCTATTTCCGCAAGTGAAAGATCCTCGTTATAATAAAGAGTTATATTTTCCCGTGCGGTGTCCGAAAGCAGATCGCCGTAGAAGTCGAGCAAAAGACAAATATCCAAATTTTTCATCAATATCGCCTGTAAAGTTTTTTGCTTTACAAGTATAGCACAAGTATACCGCTTTGTCAATATGTAAAGTAATTTTCTTTACACTCTTTTTTAAAACTTTTTGTGAACAAAGCAAGCAGCCGCCACGATGCTTCATTCTCGTGCGGCTGCGTACGCTTTTTATCATAAAAACGATTTCATATTATTGATATTATTTTCTTCAAACGTGATAACGTCCTGCGCAAGCTTCATCGTGTCCTCAGGCACTCCGCTTTTCCCTGCCACGCTTTTTTTGATCTCAGCGATCCCCATAACAGAGCCGTTTATCATCATCTCAGCTATTTTTGAGTCAGATTTATCCATAGCAGTCCCCATTATCATTCCGAATTCGGACGGTATCTTCTGGATAATGCTTACATCCTCGGGCGTTTTGTTCATAGCGGTGAGCTTCGTGCAGGCGTCACCCATAAACGTCTGATAGCCGTTAAGCTGCGTTGCCATAGCCTGCTTGAATTTTTCGTTTTTCACCTTCGGCATAAGCTTTGCAATAGCATCAGTGCCCATTCTTGCGCCTTGATAAACATTTTGAAGTATCAACTCGTTAGCGTTTTTATTACCGTTTGTCATTTTGTATAACACCTTTCTTTTTTGGTATTATACACGCATATTTCAGTTCTTATTCAGAAAATCGAGATACTCCTCAAGGCACATATCAAGCTCGTGCATTCTGCTTGCGTGGTACCGTCCGACGTAGCGGAAATGCCACGGCTCGTATATTATGCCGCCCGTGATGTCCATTTTATCCTCCTCATATCTGAGGATGAAGCCGAACTTATAGCAGTTATCCTCAAGCCAGGCAGACTCAGGCGTATCTGCAAACTCCACCTTTGCGCTTGAAAGATTGTGCATATCACACGCAAGACCTGTCTGATGCTCACTCGTTCCCGCAATAGCCGAATACGTATTTACCTCTGCTATTGCCTGCTCCTTACTCCAGGACGGATGGCGTGACATTTCCTTGTCTATGTACTGATTATACAGCTTATACTGATATGCATAGCTTCTGTAAGCACTCGTCACGGACAGCTTTTTACACCCGTTCGCTCTTGCTTCTATCAGCATTGCTTCAAGCGCCTTTGAAGCGTAAAGACACATCTGCTGCATATCTCTGCCGTCATCGCGCGTATCCGCAACATCAACCATACCCTCAGGAACATAGTTCTCGGGCAACGGATTATTCTTATTTACAAGGATAAGATAACCGTCACGATCCTCCGGCTCCATATACTTTTCGTATTCGGAAAGATCGCTTTTGAATTCGTATGTATAGACTATCGGCTCTTCCTTTTCGGTTTGTATATCCGTCTGTACCTGTGTGTCCTCGTTTGTTTCACCGTCTTCCGACTGTGCTCCATCCGTCGCTTTTGATGTATTGAGTCCGTTTTCGGTCGAGTCATCGGTGCTGACTACATACGTTTGGGTACACGACGTCAGAACCGCACAAAATGTAAGTAAAGCAAGTAACGCTCTTTTCATAATTACTCTCCCATTTTAAAGACCATTGCGCACCAATTCTTTTCTTCTCTCGTTTCAAGATGTACGAGCGGTGTTGCCTCAGCTGCCTTCAAAACCTCGTCTGCACGCTCGTCAATAATGCCGCTGGTGATAAGTATACCGCCCGATTTCAGATATTTTTTAACGTCGGGCAACATTCTGATAATTATGTCCGCAACGATGTTTGCACAAATAAGATCGTATGTTTTTTCCTCAACTCCGCAGAAAAGATCGCTTTTTCCGCATACGATATTTTCTATTCCGTTATCTCTGACGTTCTCACCTGCAACACGAACTGCAACGGGGTCGATATCATACGCATTTACACTCTTTGCACCGAGCTTCGATGCGGCAATAGCCAGAATACCGCTTCCCGTACCGAGATCAAGACATACGTCACCTTGCTTTACGTATTTTTCTATAAGCATAGCAACGAGTCTTGTCGTTTCGTGCGTACCCGTTCCGAACGCCATACCGGGATCCATTTTCAGTATAAGGTCGCCCGGCTTTTCATCGTATTTTTCCCACGCAGGAACTACGACGAGCCTTTCGCCTATGCGAAGGGGCTTATAGTATTTCTTCCACGAGCCTGCCCAGTCCTCCTCCTTGACGCCTATTACCTGAACCGATGTCTGTATCTCAAGCTCTAAAAAGCGTGTTTTAAGATGAGAAAGTGCTTCAGCAGGGTTTCTTTCATCGGGAATGAAAATGCTTACTGCCGCCTTCGTTTTATCTGCGTTAAGTATCTGCTCGTCGATAAGATCGCCGTACATAGTCTTGAGGTTTTCGTCTATATCACTGTAATCCTCGATCATAAGGCCGTTATCAACCATTGACATAACCGCACACACTTGTTCAAGATCGTCGATATGACATACCACTCGTATCTGTTTATACTCCATTTTATTATTTCCTGTTTTTCTTTATTTTCTCGAAGAATGACTGCTTGTTTTTGAAATTGCTCTCGCCGCAAGATTCGGCAAAATCTCTCAGAAGCTTCTTTTGCTTTTCGTTCAGATTCTTCGGGGTCTCTATCGTGACTGTAAAATGCAAGTCGCCCTTACGCTTCGTATTTATATTGACTATACCCTGCTCTCTTATAACGAACGTCTTGCCTGTCTGCGTGCATTCGGGTATTTCGTATTCCACGGTTTTTCCGTCAAGGGTGGGAACGTCAATTTTAGCGCCGAGTGTTGCTTCTGCAAACGTTATCGGTATTTCGCAGTATATGTCCGCGCCGTCACGTTCAAACAAATTATGAGGCTTTACGGATATTTCTATAACGAGATCGCCTGATGCCATTCCCGACGTGCTTTCATCGCCCTGACCTCTTACGGAAAGTCTTTGTCCGTTATCAATTCCCGCAGGAATATTGACTTCGATCTTTTTATTTATCCTTACGTATCCCGTGCCCTTACATTCCGAGCATGGATTGCTTACCGTTTTTCCTTTTCCGCGGCACTTGTCACAGACCTGCGTTGACTGCATCATTCCGAGCATCGTGCGCTGGGTAGTTTTGATCT
>JAFYMA010000116.1 GCA_017556845.1 Clostridia bacterium
CAAGCTCTGTGCCGGAATCGCTGTCTGTCGTGAAGAAGTTATTCATCGTATAAACGATAGGCGTGCCGTTGGCAGTTTCGATAACGACGTTCGTATCCTCCCATTCGCCCGATGAAAGATTTTTGTAATCTGCAAATTCTGACGGATACAAAAATGCATCATAGCAGTTTACAGATATTTTATAGTCGAGATCCTGCGATGCTTCAGCGTACGCCAAAGCGCAGGAGTAGATCATAAGCATACGGTTCGACGTTGCTATCGTATCCTCGGGAATTACGAATTTTATCTCTATATCGTTTTTGATTATATCCGATTCGAGAAGCTGCTTTGCCTCATCTGAAAGAGTAAACAGATCGTTTTTCGTAAGGTCTGTATACACCCAATACTTCGAGAAAAGAGCTGAGATAAGAGCGTTTGCCGTTATAAGCACGGCGATAAAGCACGCTGTCAATGCTACGGCAAGAGAGCCGTATTTGAATTTTCTGTTTTTGAAAACTGAGGTCTTTGACTTTTCGCCGTTGTTTTTCGTGTTTTTCATCTTTTATGTCTCCTTTCGTATCGGTGTGCTTATGCCCAGCGGCGTCGTTCAAGCACGCGCACTGTGAGAAATACGAACAGCACCGTAATGGAGAAATAGTATATCAAAGCGGCGTAGTCGATCATTCCGTACGTGAAATAAGTGTAGCGGTTGAAAACGGAAAAGAAGTTGAGAACGACTCTCAAGGGTGTGAAGCCTATGCTCGTTGAAAACATTCCGATAACGAGGAACGACGCTATTACCGCTATCGTCGATACTGCGGCGACGAGCTGGTTTTCCGTCATTGCCGAAAGGAATATGCCGACTGCGATGAACGCACCGCCCATAAGAACGATAGAAAGCATATTTCCGAGAATTATCATCGTATTCTGCTCGCCGTAAACGTACATCGGTATAAGATTTATGCTCGCCGATGCCATCGTCAGCAGAAACATCGTGAACGATGCGAAGAATTTACCGAGCACTACGCTGAAAAGGTTTACGGGTGCTGTGAGCAGAAGCGTTTCCGTGCGGAGCTTCTTCTCGTCCGAAAAGAGCTTCATCGTAAGCAGAGGGATAAGAACGATAAACGAGAATATAACGCCCGTATAATATACGGTTATATCAGCGTCGTTTGCCTGCGAAAGAACCGCAAGGGTGAAGAATATTCCCGAAAGTATCAGAAACGAGGCGATAAAGGCATATCCGATAAACGTAGTGAAGTACGCCTTCAGCTCTCTTTTATATATAGCGACCATTTTGAATTATCTCCTTTCTTTTCTCACTGCTTTGACGTCAGGGCTATGAATATGTCCTCAAGGCTCGTGCCGAGCGTGTTAAGCTCCATTATCGGCCACTGACGTTCAGCCATTGCGTTGAATATCAGTCTGCGGGGATCGTATCCCGTCTTGCACTGTATTCTGAAAAGCGAGCCGTTCGTTTTTGACGTGGAAAGAAATTCGACAGCTCCTACGCCTTCTATTCTGCGCAGAAAGCTCTCGACCTCGGGCTTCGGGCCGGATATCTGTATCGTGAAGCGTTTTTTGCTTTCCGCAAGCTCGTTTATGTCGCTCGTTGCCTTGTCTGCCTTGATAACACCCTTGTCGATGATGATTATTCTGTCGCAAACTGCCTGAACCTCGGGCAGAATGTGAGTTGATAGGATTATCGTGTGGTTTTTTGCAAGCGAACGGATAAGCTCGCGTATTTCTATTATCTGCCTGGGGTCAAGACCGATCGTAGGCTCGTCGAATATCAGAACCTTCGGATTTGACACGAGAGCACCCGCAATTCCGACACGCTGCTTGTAGCCCTTTGAAAGATGGGATATGAGCCTGTCCGTATAGCCGCCCAGACGCATTACGGAAACGATCTCGTCAAGATGCTTTTTGCGGTTGAGAGTGCATTTTTTCAGATCGTACATAAAATTCAGGTATTCCATCGGCGTCATATCGGGGTAAAGCGGCGGCACCTCCGGCAAAAATCCGATACGCTTTTTTGCTTCTATCGGATTTTCCAGAATGTCTATGCCGTCTATGGAGCATACGCCGGACGTAGAGGAAAGATACCCCGTCAGTATATTCATCGTTGTGGATTTGCCCGCACCGTTAGGACCGAGAAAGCCTACGACCTGCCCTTCGGCTATATCGAAGCTGATGTTGTTGACGGCACAGTTCTTGCCGTAATATTTCGTCAGATTTTCAATGTGTATCATATTGAACGCTTTCCTTTATATAAAAAAATCGCATAATTATTTATTTTATTCTATCACACATATATAAACAAGTCTTGAACGATAAGAAAAAAACAACTTTAAAAGGCTCGTTGTCATAAGGAAGTTTGATATTTTTTTGTGCGGGCGACCAATGGTCGCCCCTACATTAGTGCCTTTAGGCAGTTGAGCGCGAAGCGCGAAACAGACAACCACCCGCTATGCGGGTGGGCAACAAAGGTTATACCAAAAAATCTCCTAACGTGATACAATAAGATGCTCAAGTCTATTGCAACACGAAAGGAGAA
>JAFYMA010000117.1 GCA_017556845.1 Clostridia bacterium
TATCCGTCAGCGTTGCGTATTCGATCGAATATTTCAAGCCTCTTTCACAAACGCCGTAAGCGATTTTGCCGAATGCGAAAACGGATATATCGCCGCTTTCGTTTTCATTAAACGATATTTTACCGTTTTTTACAAGCGTTATCATACATTTGTCCGATACGAGTCTGCCGTTCATATTTCTTTCCGACAGATATGCCAAGGCTTGCACGTTTGCGTATGTGTGGCTTAATCTTCCGCCCATTCCTCCGAAGATGACAAAGCTTTCATATCCGCGCTCAATACCGTATTTTATGCAGAGCATAGTGTCAGTATCATCCTTCATTACAGGGTGGCGTATGACCTCGATATCGTGCGGTATATCACCGTCAAACGAATCAAGATCACCTATCAATACGTCAGGGCAAAGTCCCCTTTTCTTTAAAGCGGAATATCCGCCGTCGCAGGCAATTAGAAGATCGGAAGGCCCTTTGATAAACGGATCAAAATCCTCGCCCGACGCTCCTGCAATATAGCAAATTTTTTTCATACTGCTCCCCGAATATCTGATTATACTTTCATTTTATCACAAAAATACTGTTTTTACAATAGCAAAAGGGAATTATCAGAAAAATAAACGGACATAATAATCAAAAAGGAGTGATGATATGAAAAATAAAAAGAAATTGGTATATCCGGAAAGACTTCCGTTCGAGGATGATGACGAAATAGGCTCGGTCGTATCAGCCAGCGAATGCACCGGTCTTACGAGTATGCTTCCGATGGATGATGACGAGGCGATGTCATACAGAGATATATATAATATTCCCGTGGAGCCGAGAAAGAGCGATAAAAAATAGATAAATGCCGCATACGGTTTGTATGCGGCATTTCGGCGTTTATGAATTGATATATTCGCACAGAGCGTCTGATATTTTTGCAAAGTCGGATACAGTCAGTCTTTCGCCTCGTATGCCTTCATCAAATCCGCAAGAGGAAAGAATGTCTGCCACCTGCTGTTTTGATACGCTCGGGATGGCATTTGAAACTGCGTTTGACAGTGTTTTTCTGCGTTGGGCAAAGGCTGCCTTTATCACTTTAAACATAAGCTGTTCGTTTTTCGGCTTTACAGGCTTGTCCTTATACAGATCAAGTCTTATTACCGTTGATTCTACCTTCGGGGCAGGAATAAACGAGCCTGCGGAAACAGAAAACAGCTTTTTCGGCTTTGAATAATAATTTACCGATGCGGTTATTGCACCGTATTCAGCAGAGCCTGCCTTAGCACACAGTCTGTCTGCGACCTCTTTCTGAATGAGAAGGGTGATGCTGTCAAGACGTGTATTCGATTCAAGCAGCTTCATAATTACAGGTGAGGTTATGTAATAGGGAAGATTTGCACATACGCACACGTTCATACCGCTGAAATGCGTTTCGATAAGCTCGTTTATATCGAGCTTCATAATATCGCCGTTTATGACTGTAACGTTGGAATGATCCTTCAGCGTTATATCAAGAACAGGTAAAAGGCGCTCGTCTATTTCAACCGTAACGACCTTTGAAAAGCGCTTTGCAAGCTGCTCTGTCAGCGTGCCGATGCCGGGGCCTATTTCAATGACTCCGCTTTCAGTGTTGTCACAGCACATTTCCGCTGTTCTTACGGGGACGCTCTCGTTTATGAGAAAATTCTGTCCGTATTTCTTCAAAAAAGAAATACCGTGCTGCTCCATTAAATTTTTGACGTATGATATATCTGTTAGCTTTGGCATATAATCTCCAAAAAAATTCTTTAAAGGTATTGACAAATTCAAAAAAAGGTGGTATAATCCAAGACGTTGTTATGATTATAACACATTTTTCCGATTTGTCAATATCTTTTTGCTGGTGTGGCGCAGTGGTAGCGCAATTGATTCGTAATCAATAGGTCGAGGGTTCAAATCCCTCCACCAGCTCCAAAAATGACAGGCTTCAGCCTGTCATTTTTTTGATGTATCAATATCAGATCTCTAACATTTTGATTTGTCAAAGCTTCGATGCTGCACCTTGTTATTCCGCCCACCAAAGTTGCAAAGAAATCGGGCGGAATAACAAATCACTGCGTTGCAGCGATAGTGACAAGATACTTCTGTATACATTATACCTTGAAATGTTCATAATTGTTAAGGTATAATAAATTTAAAAGCTGTAAAGCGAATATAGGAGGATATAGAAATGATACTTGTAAACACAGATTATATAAGCGGAAAAGAGCTTGAAATGCTCGCACTTGTAAAGGGCAGCACCATTCAGTCAAAGCATATAGGCAAGGATATAATGCAAAGCTTTAAAACGATCGTTGGCGGCGAGCTTAAGGCGTATACGGAAATGATGAACGAGGCGCGTGATCTTGCCACTGCAAGAATGGTAAAAGAGGCGGAAGCGCTCGGAGCTGATGCGATAGTCAATGTACGCTATTCTTCATCCGCCGTTATGGAAGGTGCGGCTGAGGTGATGGCATACGGCACGGCAGTCAAATTTATAAACAAATAATAAAATTCAAAAAATGACGGAATATTATATCCCGTCATTTTCGTTTTTAAAAGCCTTATATTAAATCGGAATTATGTAATATTGTTGCATTTCGTGTGAGTTTGTGTTATAATGCCTTGAAAACGATAGTACATCTGACAATTATTTATTGATGCGCAGTACACAAAAATAACGGAAATTTCGGCGAATGCTTATCGAAAGATGCAAAACGTTGAAAGAAGGCTTCAATGAGCGATTTTAGTGAGGAGAAAAACGCCTATGCTTTTTACTTTAGCCACGGATGAGGACGTTGACGAAATAGAAAAAATATACGAATACGCCGTGAAAACGATCGGTGAGCTTGGAATTGACCAATGGCAGAATGGCTATCCGTGTAAAGAGAGTATTATAGAGGATCTTGGAAAGCAACGTCTTTACGTTTGCCGTGACCCAAGCGGCGTTATAGGTGTTTGCGCTGTAATTAAAGACGGTGAGCCTGCGTATAATAACATATACGGTGGCAATTGGCTTACAAACGGAAAATACATAACGATCCACAGATTTGCGGTAGCGGGCAGATCGCGGCGGTGCGGCGCAGGCACTTTTATGATTAAAAGGATAGAGTCGATGGCGGCTGAGGAGGGATTTCCTTCCATACGAATCGACACGCATGATGGGAATGTACCCATGCGTTCTATGCTCAATGCATCGGAGTTTACCCATTGCGGAACTATTAATCTTGCCTCAGGCGATGAAAGGGCGGCTTATGAAAAGCTCGTTAAGCTGCCGCGCTTATCAAAAAGGACAAAAAACGTTTTAGGTACGTTATCTTTTCTTGCTGTATTTTTTGTCGTAGCGGCAATTCTTTCAGTTAATCTCGGCTCTGCTTGCCCGAGTTATCTGATTTTTCATATTTGTTGTCCCTTTTGCGGTATGACGAGGGCTCATCTTGCGGCTTTACGGCTCGATTTTTCCGATGCGTTTTTTTACCATCCCGTGTTTTTCTTGGGTGTGCCGTATCTTCTTTTATTGATATTTGACGAAGCGTTTCCGAAAAAACTCAAAAAAATAAGGAAATGGACGATAATCGTAATAACTTTAATAATTTTAATCGTTTATTTTATCAGAATTTGTCGATTTGGTGTTGACTTTTTTAATTAAGTGTGATATAATATCACCAATCAAAAAATTTATTTCTTGGAGGAAATGAAATGAAAAAGTATAATTGGATCACCGTTTTGCTTCTCAACATCGTTACTTGCGGAATCTACTCCTTGATAATGTGGTATACGATGGATGCAAATTCAAAGCAGATGGCAGACAAAAGCGGTGTTGCAGAAGAAAAGAACGGTTGGAGCTTTATCGTATTTTTCTTCCTTTTGTCTTGCGTAACTTGCGGTATCACAGCTCTCGTTTGGATGTATAAGCACTTCAAACAGCAGGCAGCTATCGCTCAAAAAGTTGGCGTTGCTTTGGCTCCTACGGATAACCCCATAGTTATGATCATTATTATGTGTATTCCCGTTTACAGCTTCTACGTGCTTTGCGACAACTACAACAAGCTCGTTGATGCAACAGGTTCTGCGGCAGAATAATTACGAATACATAAGTTCAAGACGGGAGAGATCCCGTCTTGTTTCATTTATGCAAAACTGAGGTGTTGCCGATGGAACAACGAATACTGCATTCACCGTTGACAAATAATAAAAACGGTGGTAAAATACGCTTGCGGAGGTGTTAAAATGTTTGATTGTATCGTAATAGGCGCAGGCCCTGCGGGCATTACTGCGGCGATTTATCTTTTGCGTTCAAATTTCAGTGTATGCATTATAGACAGCGGCGATACCGCGCTTAAAAAAGCGCACAAAATTGAAAATTATTACGGAATATCGTCTGTTTCAGGAGAGGAGCTCTATCTTATAGGCAGACGTCAGGCGTTACAGCTTGGTGCTGAAATAATTGACGGTCAGGCATTGTCGGTAGACAATTTCGGAAGCTTTAACGTGACGACGACGGAGGGCGAACTCAGCTCGACGTGTGTGATAATAGCTACGGGCAGCACGGTGAAGGGAATAAAGCTTTCGGGAGAGGAAAAATTTATCGGCTCAGGTGTCAGCAGATGCGCCGTGTGCGACGGATTTTTCTTCAGAGGCAAGCCCGTTTGTGTCGTAGGCGCAGGGCAGTATGCCTTGCACGAGGCGGAAGTGCTTTCAAATATTTGCAGCAGTGTCATGTTACTTACAAACGGTGAACAGCCGCCCGAAAACTGCCCGTATCCCGTCCTTACATCTGAAATATCTGAAATAACAGGCGATGACCGTGTAAGCGGAGTAAAGCTCAAAAACGGAGAAATACTTGATGTAAAGGGCGTATTTATAGCAAACGGCAAGCCGACTGCCTCTGACTTTATACTGCGCATGGGAATTGAGTGCAGCGACGGTGTATTTGCCGTGAACGAAGATATGTCAACTGCGATAAACGGTGTATTCGCCGCCGGAGATTGCGTAAAACAGCCAAAGCAGATATCCACAGCGGCATACACAGGTATGATCGCGGGACTTTCTGCTATCAAATATATAAAGGAAATAAAGAAAAATGGTTAAAAGAGCAGTTTTGCTATTGGTTACTTTTTTGCTGTGCACGTACGGTGCATCGTGCTCTGCTGATAAAAATACCTCAGTGCTCGAAGCACAAAAGACGGAAGATCTTGTTTTCTGCAAAGAAGAGTCACAGACAGTCGCGCTTACTGAGGAATATGCAGTATATTTCAAAACAGACAGCCGTATATACTCGGTAAATGCGCGTCTTGTTTCCGATAACGGTGCTTCTGCAAGTATAAGTCTTTATGAGTGGAAGGGGGACTATCAAACGACGATGTCCCAGCCCGCTATAAAAAACGCATCTTTTATGAAGCTTCCGAAGGCAAGCGAGAAAATGTATTTTTCTCTTGCGTTTACGTCTGAGGTCATGCCCGAGGGCGGTGAATATCTCGCAGTATTTTCCTCAAAAACGGGAGCGTCCGTCATTGCGGGTAAAAAAACAGACAGTGCCGCAAATAACGGAACTGTCTGCTATATAAACGGTATAGTCACGGAAAATGCACCGTGTGCCTACGTTGAATACTACGCAGGCGATTGAATTACTGGATAAAAAGATCGTTCGTTGCGAATTCGGGATCGCACGTAAGATTCATATTTAACTTCTTAAAATATGTCTCCTCGCTTGCGGGGAGCATTTTTGTACTGTGCGCCTCGCACCCGCTGAGCTCAGGCAGCTTTGATAAAATGCTTTCAATATTTTTGTTCTGTGTCTTGCAGAATGAAAGAGCCAAAAGCATCTCATGGATATTCAGGGATGTGTTTTTGTCACCGAGAGAGCTTTTGAGATTCGTTATAGTCTGCAAAACTGTCGGATCTATCAAATGTACGCTTTTTGGTGTTTCGGAAAGCACCTTTAATGCATTTATGACAGCCGCCGCCGGTGCGCTCAGCAAAGGTCCTGCCTTTCCTGAAATGGTTTTTCCGTTTGAAAGCTGGATCGCAACGGCGTGAGATGAGCATATGCTTTCCTTTTTGCGTGCGGCGTTGACACATGCTCTGTCCGTCGGTTCTATTCCGAGCTGCTGCATGAGGTTTTCTATTCTGTGAACGACTTCCTTATCGCACGCGCCGTTTTTGTAATCGCAGTATGCCTTGAAATATCTTCGTATTACCTCGTCCTTTGAAGCCTTGCGGCAGATATCGTCATCCACGATGCTGTTGCCGGCCATGTTAACGCCCATATCTGTCGGAGATTTGTAAATACAATCTCCGGTGATCTTACACAGTATTTTTTTCAGAACGGGGAACGCCTCAACGTCACGGTTGTAGTTAACTGTAGCAATTCCGTATGCATCCATGTGATACGGGTCTATCATATTAACGTCGTGAAGATCGGCGGTTGCCGCTTCATACGCAATGTTCACGGGATGCTTTAACGGCAGATTCCAGATGGGGAACGTTTCAAATTTTGCATATCCTGCCGAAACGCCGCGCTTGTATTCGTGATATAACTGACTTAAGCACGTTGCGAGCTTTCCTGAGCCGGGGCCCGGAGCGGTAACGACGACCAAGGGACGTGTCGTTTCGACAAATTCATTAGCGCCGTATCCCTTGTCGCTTACGATAGTGTCTGTATCGTTCGGATATCCCTTGATGCAACGGTGTATAAAGACTCTTTCGCCTCTGATCTCAAGACGCTTTTTGAAAATGTCTGCAGAAGGCTGTTCCTTATACTGAGTAATTACGATAGCACTGACGTATATATCCAACGAACGAAGATTATCTATCAGACGCATAACGTCAGCGTCATATGTAATGCCGAAATCGGCTCTTATCTTCTTTCGCTCGATGTCAGCTGCGTTAATTATTACGATGATCTCAGTCTGATCCTTCAGCTTTTGCAAAAGCTTTATTTTTGCATCCGGCTGAAAGCCGGGAAGAACTCTTGCAGCGTGCATATCATCAAAGAGCTTACCGCCGAATTCCAAGTAAAGTTTATTGTTGAATTGCTTTATTTTTTGAAGAATATGCTCTGATTGCAGGGTGACATATTTTTCGTGATCGAATCCGTTTTTCATTTTTTCTCCGTAATCTAAGTAGTGATGTCTTGAATTTGCGCTGTTAACGCAGAATGTGCGAAAACTCATATGATCGTATATATGGAATTAAAACTTAAACATACTTAATATTATATATTATAAAGTTTGATTTGTAAATAGTAAAAACAAAAAAATACAGAAAAAAATTGCACTGATAATACGGTTAAAAAATGAAATATAAAAACTTTTTCAGAAGTTGAATGAGTATTTTTACAAGTAATATAAGGTATAAATAAAATATGCACCCAAAGACACGCACGGCTAAGTGTGAAAAAAGGAGAAAAAAGTGAAAAAAGGTATTGACAAAATGGAATTAATGTGGTAATATTTACGAGTCGCCGCGAGAGAGCGGTAACGACTCGGTCCTTGAAAATTGAATAACAGACGAGATAAGAAGTGAAGTATAGAGCAGAAATGCAAGATATAGA
>JAFYMA010000118.1 GCA_017556845.1 Clostridia bacterium
AAAGGTATTGTAAAATTCAAGGTCGATATCAAGCAAACAAAGGACATCTCCCCCGTCGTATATAACGTAACGCTCGCGTGCGATAAAAGCGAGTCTGCCTTAAAGGCTCCCGACGACACGAACAAAAAGCTCGACGTACCGTACAGAAGGCAAGGCGATGTTCCGGAGATCGGCGGCAGCATCTGCTCAGCCACATCGCTTTCAATGCTTTTGCTTTATCAAGGCGAAGACGGTCTTCAGGTTGAGGACGTTGCCTGGGGCGTGCGTGACTACGGTGCGGGAAAATTCGGCAACTGGGCATATAACGTTGCATATGCAGGTGAGCTTGGATATAACGCATACATCGACTATTACGACATTGATGCTATAAAATACGCAATATACACAGGACATCCCGTTGCCTGCTCGATAAAGGTAACGCAGGGGCAGCTTACCGGCAGCGGACATCCGAATTACAAAACGAACGGACATCTTTTATGCGTAGTAGGCTATCAGGAGCGAAACAACAAAAAATGGCTCCTTATAAACGATCCTGCACACCCTGAGGTAAAGGCGATCCTTGAATCTGAATTTGAAACGATCTACAGAGGTGTATCGTACATCGTACAAGAAAGACCGAATTTTTCTTCAGATAAATAACAAAAAATGCTGAGTTGAGCGCTTTAGTATTCAACTCAGCATTTGCAATATTCAAATATAAATAACAAAACGAAGACAGCTTCATTTGAAGTATGTCTTCGTTTTTTGTGTTTTATCGTTTAGATCAATACGGATGGCAGCAGCCTGCTGATGTAGCCTTGGGGTATTTAGCCAGAAGCTGTTCAACCGTACCTACAAATTCAACACGGTTCTTTGTGCTTATTCTCTTTGCACTTGCACATGTGCTAGTATGTACCTTGTATCCGCTCTTATTAACAACGAATGTTGATTTCTGTTCAGTCTGTGTAGACGGCGTTGTCTGCGTAGACTGTGTAGTTGTTGAAGTACTGCTGCTTGAAGCGGCGTAGTTTTCGCCGGTTTTGTAATCGATTACAACGCCGGGCTGTACGTTATATGAATAAACGTTGAAGCAGATGCCGTCGCCTTCATCCTCGACAGACCAACCCTCGATAAGCACGCCGTCCGCCAACAGATTATTACCTGTATAAATAGGCGTTACGCGGTACATAACGTGGTTTCCTGTTTCCTTTACGTAGTCAGCAACCATATCCTCGAAAGGAACCATACCCTGAATATTCAGGTATCTTGTGCCTGTAATGAGGTTCTGCTTGTTGTTATTTTCGCCCGTCAAACGCCACGCGATAAGATGGCAACGGTTGTAAAGGCTCTTGCCTTCAACAAAGTCGTATGTGTTTTGTACCCAGCCGGTAGGCTTGTGTGACAGACTGCCTCTGCTGCCTGTAGGCATCATTTCCTGACCTACGCAAGCAAACGTATACGTGCATCTCTTGAGTGAATCAAGCGCGCCGTAATATTCAAAAGCAACTGTAGTTTTTTCGCTTTCCTTAAAGAACGGTTCGTTACCGTTTACAGCAACGTATGCCTTGCCGGAATATGCGGGAACTGTGAAGACCGGTTTGTACTTAGCTGCAGGTGTAATAGGAGTGTCATAGGGGTTCGCATCCTCCTTTGGAACAGAAGGCTTGACAACGGGTGTCGTCTTAGGCGGATCTGTTTCAGGCGCCTTCGTGGTCGTCGTGTAGGAGGGAGTGGAAGAGCTGCCGTAACCGAACAAGGATTTGAAATAACCGAAAATGCTGAATCCTGTATTATCTGCGGCAGAAACACTGATGGATAGTGCCATCGTAAGAGCGAGGGCAACCGCTAAAAACTTTTTCATAGTTTTCTCCTAATATTTAGTTTGCTTGTACATTATATCACGCATTTTCATTCGTGTCAATAGTGTTTTTTCACATCTGACGTAATTTTTTCAAAAAAAATTCAAAAAAAACCTTGACAAATACATCGAGGTGCGATATAATCAAAGCACGATACATCGCAGTACGATATAAAGGAGATACAAATGGATGCGCATATCAAAAAGGTTTACGTGCCGATGACCGAAACAGGTTTTTACATCTTATATTGCTTACAGAAGGAAAATCACGGATACGGCATCGTTCAGGCAGTTGAAAAAATAACAAACGGCGAGATCCGCCTGGCGCCCGGAACTATGTACGGCAGTCTTTGCAAAATGGAAAAGGACGGTCTTATAAAATTCACAGCCGAACAAGATAAACGTAAGCTTTACATCATAACCGAGCTTGGCAAAGAAATTCTTCAGCTTGAGCTGAAGCGGATACGCAGGCTTTACAAAACAACACAAGAGGAGATATAAGTATGTCCAAAAATACAAAAAAGCAATTCAGATATTTTACGATCGCCGATCAGAAAAAAGAAGAGGAATATTTAAGAAAAATGCATAACGAGGGCTGGAAGCTCGTTAGAATAAGCGGACTGTGTATGTATCACTTCGAAAAATGCGAGCCGGAGGACGTTGTATATCAGCTTGACTTTGATCCGAAAAGCAACGAAAACAAGTCAGAGTACATAAAAATGTTTTCAGATTGCGGCTGGGAATATATACAGGACTTCGTAGGATACAGTTATTTCAGGAAGCCTTGCTCGGAAATGAACGGCGAAGAAAGCATATTCAACGACGCCGAATCAAAAACCGCTATGCTTCAAAGAGTTATTAAAACAAAGCTTTTACCGTTAATGATAATATTTTTGTGTTCTCTCGTACAGTTTCGGATCGCTTTGATATCGCACAGCTATGTACTTATCGTTATATGGAGCGTTTTGCTTGCGGTTTATGTAGTAATATTTGTTTCGTTTCTTATATTCTACATAAAAAGCAAGGAAAAATAAATTTCTCTGTAAAGGATCGCAAAACTACTGTTTTCATAACAGCAAACTCGTGTAAACCATTGAAAAAAATAAAAAAATCAGCCCCTATCTTACGAAAAGGACTGATTTTTTTGTGCATAAAGCACCAAATGGTCGGAGTGACGGGATTCGAACACGCGACCTCTTGGTCCCGAACCGTAAAAGCCTTGTAAAATAAGGCTTTTCGGGTGATTTTTGATGCTTTTGTATCGAAAAACAGTGCTTTCGGGTGCTCTTACTCGCACTGTGTCCACGTAGTCCGAAGACGTAGATGGTCAAAGGTGTGGTCAGCCACAATTTTGACGAGGTCGAAATTATCAAGTCACCAAGCAATTAACCGTTACCGAGTTTTACTTTACTGCCGTTATTATACCACAGCTTCAGAAAATATGCAAGAGGTATTTTCAAATACGCAAAAAATGCGTCGCTGTAATCAAAGAAAACGTTCGTCGAAAAAACTTGATTTTCTTTCAAAAAAGGTCTGGACTTTCGCCCCCTTCTGTGGTATTGTTGTGTGCTGACAGGAGGTACTGACTATGAAAAGTATGATAAAAGAGCTATGGCGCGGAAACGTAATGCCAGCTGAGGATAGCAGGCAGAATACGCCGGAGATGAAGCAACTGTTGGAATATATCAGTCGGCACAACGATGATTTACTCAAAACGATGACGGACGAACAGAAGGAGATTTTCGAGAAGTTTCACGACTGCTGGAGCGAGTACGCCAGCCTCTCTGATGAGGCACTATTCGAATATGCCTTCAAGCTCGGAGCGAGGTTGGCGATGGAAATCCAAATCGATACGTAATTATATTAATGAAGCCTGTAACCGCAAAAAAGTTACAGGCCTTCGTTTTAGTTGGAAAATTCGTGTGACTTAATATATTCAATAATGCTTTTCAGAGCCTTGGACATCCACTTATTTTTATGATAGATGAGCTGCTTCCAAATATCAATCTTCATATCGCAAACGTCAAGGTAACAAAGCTCTCCCGATTCGATGGCTTCTTTGGTGACAAAATCGGGCAAGAAGGAGATCATATCGCTTTTGGCGATGACATGCGTAATCACATCGGTTCTTCCAATTTCCAGCACTGGTGTGATCTCCACGGACTTTTTGGCAAGCTCCTTGTCAAAAACGCGGCGGTAGCCCTGGCCGTGCTCGGTCAGAATAAAGGGCTCTCCTGCAATATCGTGGATGGATAGGTTCTTCTTGCCGGCAAACCTTGAGTTCTTGCTTGCGACAAAGTGCATGGGCAGGGGTTCTTCTTTGGCAATAATGTAATCCCTATTGTATAAGCGATGATCCAGCGTTATGATCACGTCCGCTTCGTTGTGATCCAGCATATCCAGCATGAGCGCCGAGTCACCCGTCGTAAATCGGATAGAGATCAAGGGATATTTTTCGTGAAAATCAATATAGCGCGAGTAGATCATATCCTCGCAGACAGAGTCGGGCGTGACGATGTGAATATGTCCCTTACACTCTTCCTCTTTTGTGAGGCTATCCTTGAAATCCTCGGTCAGCGCGCGAACCTGATGGGCATAGGAAACAAGTTCACGCCCTCGGTCGGTGAGAGTGATGGTATGATTGATACGCTCAAACAACAGGCAACCGATTTCGTCTTCCAGCTGTTTGATTTGGAATGAAATCGTGGATTGTGAATATCCAAG
>JAFYMA010000119.1 GCA_017556845.1 Clostridia bacterium
TTCTCCTTTCGTGTTGCAATAGACTTGAGCATCTTATTGTATCACGTTAGGAGATTTTTTGGTATAACCTTTGTTGCCCACCCGCATAGCGGGTGGTTGTCTGTTTCGCGCTTCGCGCTCAACTGCCTAAAGGCACTAATGCAAATTACGGTATCTCCGCACGAAGCGAAGATACCGTAATTTTACTTTTTCTTCTTCTTTTTAGCGTGAGAAAAGCCAAAATTGCCGAGTGCCTTTCCAAGCTTGAAATACTGACCGTGGCTGTATCCGACAAGACCGCACCGTTCAAGGTGGAGCTTTCCGTTTTCATCAAGAAGCTCCTCGTCAACGTTTACTGCAACTATGTTGCAAACGAATACGTCGTGTGAGCCCATAGGCAATATATCAGTTACGACACATTCAAGATTTAAAGGACATTCTTTTATCATCGGGGCAGATACCTCTGACGCAGGGGCTTTTGTCAGGTGCATTTTTTCAAACTTGTCAACGTCACGTCCCGAACGTATACCGCACCAATCGCACGCATACACCGTTTCGGTAGTGGTAAGGTTGATAACGAGCTGCTTCGTTTCTTTTATGATGCCGTATGAATGTCGCTCAGGCCTTATTGAAACATACGTTCTCGCCGGTGTTGAAGACAGTATTCCGCACCAAGCAACCGTTATTATATTTGATTTTTCCATTGTGCCGCACGAAACCATTACGGGCGGTACGGGGGCAAGAAGAGTCGAGCCCTTCCAGGTTACCTTTGCCATATTATTCTCCAAATATATGTTTTGGGAGCGTCCTCCCTCATATATTATTTATTTTGATCGTGTAATATTCAGATTTTTGAATTTTTCGCTTTCATTTCGCAATAGATGCATCTGTACGTTCTGTTAGCTTCGTCAGTCAGCTTGAAAACGTGGTCAAGAGTATCCTCAGCGTTAGTTATGCATCTGGGATTTTTGCAGTGAAGCACGTTTGTGAGCATCTGCGGAATACGTATATGCTTTTTATCAACTATCTCCCCATCCTTAACTACGTTGATAGTTATATCAGGGTCAATATATCCGAGCACGTCAAGGTCGATATCAATAAGCGAGTCGATCTTGATAATATCCTTTTTGCCCATTTTACTGCTTTTTACATTACGTATCATTGCAATACAGCAATCCTGCGTATCGAGCTTAAGATAGTTGTATATTTTTATAGCATTGCCTGCTTTGATATGGTCAAGCACGTAACCGTTATTTATGGAATCTATATTCATACTGACACCTCCAAAAGCTTCATAATGAGCGCCATACGGATGAATTTGCCGTTACGCGCCTGTCTGAAATAGCACGCCCTCTTATCATCGTCTATTGACGGTGATATTTCGTTTACTCTGGGCAACGGATGCAAAATTGAAAGATCATCCTTTGCGAGCTTCAGTTTTTCCTCGTTGAATATATACGTATCCTTAAGGCGTATGTAATCAGCCTCGTTGAAAAACCTTTCCTTCTGTACTCTCGTCATATAAAGAATGTCAAGCTCAGGCAGGACCTCATCCATTCTCTCTATTTCCGTATATTCAAGTCCCAAAGCGTCAAGCACGTCAGTTTTTATATAGTCGGGCAGCTTAAGCTCAGGGGGAGAAATGAAAACGTATTTGATATTTTTATATCTGCTGAGTGCGGAGATAAGTGAGTGAACTGTTCTGCCGAACTTCAGATCACCGCAAAATCCTATAGTAAAGCTGTCAAGTCTTCCCTTTTCGGTCTTTATCGTCAGCAGGTCTGTAAGTGTCTGCGTAGGATGATTGTGTCCTCCGTCGCCTGCATTGATTATCGGTACATACGATTTCATGGCAGCGGCAAGAGGGGCTCCCTCTTTGGGATGGCGCATGGCAATTATATCCGCATAGCAGCCTACGACTCTTGTGGTATCGGAAACGCTTTCACCCTTTGAAGCAGAGCTTGTTTCAGCAGAGGAAAATCCAAGAACGCTTCCGCCGAGATCGAGCATTGCCGCTTCAAACGAAAGGCGTGTACGGGTAGATGGCTCAAAAAACAGTATTGCGAGTTTTTTTCCCCGGCATACCTGTGCATATTTCAAAGGATCCTTTATTATATCCTCGGCACACTGTATAAGTCCGTCAATTTCCTGAACCGAGAGGTCTTTTATATCTATCAAATGGCGCATTTTTTATTCACCCTTTCTTATAATTTATTATTATCCGCAAAATTTCCGCTGTCAAACGCATTGACAGCGGAAATTTTAAAAGCTTAAACCTTGTCCTTAAAATACTTGATCCTATCGTGAATATCAGGATATTCAGCCTTTACAGCGTCACAGAACATAGCATCGCTTTCATCAGCGGTTGCCGCATTTTCTGCGCCGATAAGGGCGTACGTTGCGTCAACGAGATGAGCGTAAAGGGGATTATCCAGCTCACGGCAGATAAATTCCTGACGGGGAGAGTTGATATCAACTCCACTGATCTGGAAAAGGTTATATTTATCGCAAAGGGACATAACACGGCGAAGCTGTGCTTCCGTGTTTCTCGTAGGCATATAAGTAACAGCGTCAAAGCCGAGAGCAACAAGCTCCTCAAACAAAAGATCAAGATAATCGTCCTCAAACTTCTGTGCCTTTTTGTCGCCTGTTACGGAATCTCCTACGTCGCCGAGATATGCATATGCAGAAATACCCTTGCATTTCTTCGCAAGTGCAATATAATCACGAACGTCGGGGCACTCCTCGTCAGCGTCAATATAGATCTTTTCAACCATATTGCTCTTCAACGCACCGAGAATATCGTACTCATAGAAATCGGGTGTTTTATCACCGTTCAATATCTGTGCTTCAACCTTGGGAGAAATTTCTATCTTCATTTCGTTTTTGAAGAAATCTACTACCTGAGCAGGTGTGGGATACTTTGCAGTAACCTTTTTAGCCAGACCGTAAAGAACGTGACGCTCTGTTATAGAGCCGCCCTCTGCACACTTTGAAAGGGGCATAACGTCCTTTTCAAAATCGAGAGAAAGACCGTACGGAGCAACAAGACGGGTGATATTTTCACACATTTTCTTGTTTCTCTCGTTTCTTTTTGCTCTGTATGGTGCCAAAAATTCGTCAAGCATATCAACGTACTGATGAGGAATACCGTGGATAGCAACGTATGCCACTGACTCCTGGTCGGGATTGTTGATCTTCTTGCCGTTAAGGCGTGTGTTCTTCATGCTTACACGGCATTCAAAGCCGCATGTAACGGGCATACCGATGATCTTTCCCGCTTCTATAAATTCCTTTATACCTGAAACGGAATCGTGATCCATTATTCCCGCCGTCTTAAGTCCTGCCTGCCAAGCCATATAAAGAGCCTTTGTAGGAGAATAGGGCGAGAAAGAATACGTCGTATGTATGTGGTTATTTACGTAAAGCGTATCGGGAACGGAGGGCAAA
>JAFYMA010000120.1 GCA_017556845.1 Clostridia bacterium
CCGTGCTCAAACGATTCGATATTCGCAGAAACCTCTTTAATAAGACGGTTGAGCTTTGAAAGTATCCACTTATCCTCTATACGAAGCTTATCTTCGCTCGGAAGCTCAATTTTTTCAATATCAAGATTCATAAGCACGAAGCGTGCCGCATTCCATATCTTATTTGAGAAGTTACGCGATGCTTCGATCTTTTCATCGGAAAAACGCATATCGTTTCCGGGGGAGTTACCCGTAGCAAGAGCAAAACGCAAAGCGTCCGCGCCGTACTTTTCGATTATCATCAGAGGATCTATGCCGTTACCGAGAGATTTCGACATTTTTCTGCCCTGAGCATCTCTTACAAGGCCGTGAATGAATACGTGCTTGAACGGTATTTCGTCCATATGCTCCATAGCGGAGAATATCATTCTGGATACCCAGAACGTAATGATATCATATCCCGTAACGAGAACGTCCGTCGGATAATATTTTTCAAGATCTGGTGTTTTATCGGGCCAGCCGAGAGTTGAGAACGGCCACAACGCTGAGGAGAACCACGTATCGAGAACATCCTCGTCCTGATGTACCGCGCCGCCGCACTCAGGGCACGTGTCTATATCCGTCTTGGAAACGGTCATTTTTCCGCATTTATCGCAGTAGAATGCGGGTATTCTGTGACCCCACCAAAGCTGACGGGAAATGCACCAGTCATGCAGATTTTCCATCCAGTTGATGTATATCTTGCTGAATCGCTCGGGCTCGTAGCTTATTCTGCCGTCCTTTACCGCATCAATAGCTGGCTGTATCATCGGGCCCATCTTTACGAACCACTGATCCGACGTCAAGGGCTCTACGGTGTTTCCGCAACGGTAACACTTGCCTACGTTATGGCTGTGAGGCTCGATCTTTACAAGGAAGCCCTGCTCCTGAAGATCTGCAACGATCTTGCGTCTTGCCTCATATCTTTCCATACCCTCGTACTTTCCGCCGTACTCGTTGATGGTAGCATCGTCATTCATAACCTTGATAACCTCAAGATCGTGACGCTGTCCTACCATAAAGTCGTTCGGGTCATGTGCGGGAGTTATCTTAACGCAGCCCGTACCGAATTCCTTATCAACGTATTCATCGGCGATTACGGGTATTTCTCTACCTACAAGGGGCAGGATCAGCATTTTGCCCACAAGGTGCGTATATCTTTCATCATCGGGATTTACTGCAACGGCAGTATCTCCAAGAAGCGTTTCAGGGCGTGTCGTTGCGATCGTAACGTATTCGTCGCTATCCTTAACGGGATATCTGATGTGCCAGAAATTGCCTGCATCCTCAGAATACTCAACCTCAGCGTCGGAAAGAGCCGTGCGGCAATGAGGACACCAGTTTATTATACGGTAGCCTCTGTATATAAGTCCCTTATCGTACAGATTTACGAATACTTCACGAACTGCACGGGAAAGTCCCTCGTCCATCGTGAAGCGGAGACGTGTCCAGTCGCAAGAGCAGCCGAGCTTCTGAAGCTGACGGATGATCGTTGAGCCGTACTGAGCCTTCCAATCCCAAACTCTTTCAAGGAACTTTTCTCTTCCGAGATCGTAGCGTGTGAGTCCCTCGTTCTTTCTCAAATATTCCTCTACCTTGATCTGTGTTGCGATACCCGCATGGTCAGTACCCGGAACCCACAAGGTAGAAAAGCCCTTCATTCTCTTGTAACGGATGAGAATATCCTGAAGCGTTTCATCAAGGGCGTGGCCCATGTGAAGCTGTCCTGTTACGTTTGGGGGCGGAATAACGATAGTGAACGGCTCCTTGCCGTCATTTACATCAGGTGTGAAATAACCGCCGTCGCACCAGGAGCTGTACAGTCTGTCCTCGACTTGAGCGGGGTTAAAGTTCTTTTCAAGTTCTTTCATAAAACCTCTGCCTTTCGTAAAAAATAAAATCTCCCGTCCGTATTAGGACGGGAGATACCCGTGTTACCACCTAATTTCACGCATGGGCGTTACCCGTGCGCCTTACGCAGCCGCAAATCAGCCGCTGTACATCTTTACGGCTGTACACCCGTCGGCATCTACTGAGCTTTCCGCCTTTCTCGCCGCCGCTCAAAGACTACTTCCGATAAACACCGACAGACGCTTGCACCGTTGCGCCCCTCTCTGTACGTCGGGAGGTATTACCGTACTCCTTCTTATCACTGCATTTAAAAACATTATACCTATAATACGCCGTTTGTCAAGGCTTTTTTGAAAAATTTACAATTCACGCACTACCCGTGTAAGCTCCTGCCAGACCTTGACCATAGCGTATGTGTCAAGCTTGCAATACTCTAAAAGCGCCTGTCGGACAGCTTGTGCCTGCTCAGGCATCATATCTTTTATGCGCGGGAATACGTCCATCGCCTCGCTTCCGTTATGAACAACGCTTAAGCTGCCGTAATCAAGCGACGGGTCGTTCGGATATATGGCAGGAAGAACGCTTTTTATAGAAAGCGATGCGCCCATCGCTCTGTTATAGTAATATCCCGCCCTGAACGGATCTATAAGATCCTTTATGTTATCCGCAATATTAAGTAAATGCTCCGACATTTCGGGAACATCTTGCGCCAGCTCCTTTATCCTGCCGCATTCAAAGCTTTTATTATACGCAAGCACGCATACGTTTTTCGGTATATCCCCACACAGTCTTTCGGCAAGCTCATATCTCGGGTCTGTTCCCGACTGTGCAAGAAACTCCTTATGCATTATCTCGCCGCCTTCTTTTTCTATATAATGCAGAGAATACTGAAACGGCACCTGTGAATACGGGTGAGTGCCCGTATATTCGGGTATCGGAAGCTGCATCGTTTCAAAATCAAGGAAGTAAAGCGGATATGAAAGAGTTGAAAGAAATTTCGCAATTCCTTTTTTATCCGTATGTGTCGGAAGATCGTTAAGCGTATGACGTATCTGCAATTCGCGTATGGTACATTTTCCGCCGTCACCCTTAAAATCGCTTATATCGACCGTGCCGCACCTGTAAAGCTGTATTTTTTTATCAAATCCCAATCGGTACAGATCAAAAACAGACGGCTTCGGCAGATGCCTTGCACAATAGCTCCAGAACGGACAAATATGCGGTTGATTGCATTTTTCGGATATATCGCAATCGGGCTCTGTTTTTCTTTCAAGAACCGTCGATGCCCTTAATACATTTTCCGCAACGCTTCTGTAATGTTTTTCAACACGCACAGATACGTCATCTATTCGGAAAAAGCCGTTAAGATCAAGAGCTCCGTTGAAAACGTACCCTGCATTTATGTGTATGAGGTACGTTCCCGTCACCTTTACGCCAAGGCTTTGCAAAACGTATTTCTGATATGCAATATCGCACATATATATTTCGTTTGCGTGGGTTGACGCCTTGACCTCGTAAATAGCGTATCCGCCGTTTTCACGTCTTAATATATCAACTGAGCAAAAGCAGCCGCCGTGGGAAAACGACGCCTCGCATATAACGTTTTCACCCTTGAATATCATACTGCTCGTAAGTGATATCATTTTGTCAAGATCAAGCTCTCCGTCACCGTTTCGGCTCGTTACGTCTGTGTACTTACCGAAAAGCCCTCTTGCAAGCTCTCCGACCTTTATTCCCGCCTGTATCTGAGATTCCGCAGTCGGATCGTCCTTTGCAAGATCGTTTTTATATTCACTCAGCCACAACGCCTTCGGGCATTGCAGAAAAGTGCAGTATTTCGATTTTGATAATGGCATTATTTTTTCCTTCAGCTTTGCTTTGTGCAATCCTCAAACGCCTTGAACACTGCATCGTTTGCTTTTTTCAGTCTTTCGGGATCGGGCTTTACTACCTGCCTGTCATACGTCAGGATTCCGTTCGTTTCATCCTCAACGTCGGACACCTGAGTAAGAACCGCACCGCATAAGCCTCTTTTCACCGCCGTGACTACCTCGTTTTCATATAAGGCACAAAGTCCGTCTGTAAGCTCATCTGCCGATCTGTACGTTTTGTATCCGTAGTTATTGTCGGGATTATACGTATGCTCGGGCACGATATACGAGTATCCGCCGAACTCTGAAAGCACTCTCGGCAGCTTTGCGGGCTTTTCCTTGTATTTTACGGGCTTGAAATAAACGTGATCGCTTTCAACGTCAGAGCAATTCGTTTTGAACCAGCCTGACGTTGTATCCCAGATGCGACTGTCGTCAAGGGCTTTTGCAAGTGAATACATTCTTTTTTCTCCGAACTGTCCCCAGCCCTCATTGAATATCGTGTAATACACAACGCTCGGATGGTTATATAAAAGCTCCGTCGTTTTTTCCATCATTTTTTCGAAAAGGTCCTTACGCTTTGCGCTGGCACTGTGATGGATGCCCTTTTTCAGAAATACCGTCGGCAATGCGGTATCTATCACAAAATTGTATTTTCCGCTGTTGACCATATCCTGAAAAACTGCCATTCCGTACACGTCGCAATAGTAATAGAATAGCTGAGGCTCGATCTTTATGTGCTTTCTGAGCATATTGAAGCCGAGCTTTTTCATTTGAAGAATATCGAATTTAAAGCCTTCGGGAGTTGCGGGCAGATAAATACCGTCGCTGTAATATCCCTGATCAAGCAATCCGTTAAAGAAATACGGCTTTCCGTTAAGAAGCATTCTCGGATATCCGTTTATGACCTCGGCTCCAACCGTACGCAATGCAAAGTACGATCTTACGCTGTCGTTTTCCGTTTTGAGAGTAAAGCGGTACAGATACGGATCCTCAGGCGACCACAGATGCACCTCTTTCGGTCTTACCGTCACGCTCTCACCGTCAAATTCACAGTTAAGCTCAGCGTTTTCATCGTCAAATATCAGCTCTTTTTTACCGGCAGCGCCGCTTACGGTCAATGTCGCCTGATCAATTCCGACCTGCGCTTTTATACCCTGTATATAGTTTTCCGGAACACTTTCAAGCCATACCGTCTGCCATATACCCGATATGGGAGTATACCACATACCGCCTCTTTTTTTGCTCTGCTTTCCGTACGGAATATCGGTATCGAGCTTATCTGTGATAAGGACTGAAAGCTCATTTTCTCCGTTTCTGCACAGATCCGTAATATCAAACGAAAACGGCAGATAACCGCCGATATTTCCGCCTGCACGCTTGCCGTTAACGTACACGTCGGCTATCTGATCGCACGCTCCGAAATGGAGAAATATACGATCCTTTACAAAGCCATCGGGCAACGTAAAGGAGCGTTTACATTCAAAGCTTTCAAGATCAAAATCCTCATAGCCGTCAAGCCCCGAAAGACGTGACTGCGGAGCAAACGGCACGTTTACAAAGCCCTTGGAAACACCGTTATCCAAAAGCTCCCACTTTCCGTTAAGACAAATATATGAATCCCTCTGTAAGCACGGGCGCGGATATTCCTCGTAAGGTATATTGCCCATATCCTTTTCAAAGGGTGTTTTAAGCTGTATAAATCTGCCGTTTTTCATTCAATCGTTTCCTTTTTACCTTTCAGAATACTGTGTATTTTTATTATACCACACAAAATCTGATATTGCAACACCGAAAAATACTTCAGATAATAAAACGGTAACTGCACTCACCGTTTCGTCATATACTGAAAAGGGAGGTTAATATGAATTTATACAGCTTATTCAGGCGGTGTCTGTATAGAAGATACACTACGTCAGGACGCTCTGCCGATTATGATATAGAATTTTCGTGCAAAACCGTTTACATATATTTTCAAGCATCAAACGGCTTGCAGGATTGGAAAAATAATCTCGATTTTCCCGCAAAAGTTTATAAGACCGAAAACGGCAAGAAATTTTATGCACACAGAGGCTTTTTTGCCGTTTGGGAAAGCATAAGAGAAGAAATAGACGAAGCATTAAAGGATAAAAAAATAAAAAGCGCCGTGTGCGTAGGATATTCCCACGGTGCAGCGCTTGCTTTATTATGTTATGAATATCTTGTAAGAACGCATCCCGATATAAAAAGCAGGATATACGGCTACGGATTCGGATGTCCGCGCGTCGTATGGGGTGCAAAAAACGAACCTCTTTGGCATAATTTCACCGTTATACGCAATATTGACGATATAGTTACGCATCTTCCGCCCGCTTTGTTTGGATACAGACACGTAGGTCAGATGCTGAAAATCGGCAGAAAAGGCGCGTATTCGTCAACCGATGCCCACAGACCCGAAAATATAATGAAGGAGCTTTCGGGCATACAGTATCCTGCAACGTGATCATTCTATCGCGTATCATTGCTTTTTGCGTTTTGCAATTATCAGCGTTACGCCGGCAACGGCACAGATCACGAGAGCTGAACATATAACGGCAGTTATTATATGAGTTTTTTTATTACCTTGAGGATCGCCCGTAAAGTCCGTCTGATCCTGAGTTATATTTCCCTCATCGGTCATATCGGGAGAAAATTCGGATATTTCGCCCATATTCGTTGTGTGAGAGCCGTTTTCAGCCGTATCATCGGCTGTGCCCGTTTCAGACTGTACAGGCTCCGTATTGCTTTGCTCCGGCGGCGATGTCTGAGGTCTTGACGCCGTTTCCTTCTTCGTCTCGTCCTCGGTCTCCTGCTCGGTTGAATTGCCGCCGTGCGTTTCATCACGCGCCACAACTCCGTAATACGTATGATCGCCGCACGCATAGTCCGTCTGTCCGTCCGATAAGATACATTCAGTCATCACAACTGATATATTTTCATTCGCTACATTTTCAACAAGCTCAAATTGCAGATCAAGCACCGACAGCGTACCGTCAAACGCCTCGTATGTATAAAAGAACAGCCTGCACGTGCCGTTTTCTTCATTTATACTGTACCGTGATACAAACCTGTCAGACGCATCAGTTACAGACACGAGCCTTAACTGATCTTTATCGTACTTAACGGTCGCCTCTGCTCCGAGAACTCCGCTGACACGTTCAAGCGAAACGCTGAGCTTCAAGGAACCGTTCGTCATATAATACGAGCCTATAACGGTAAAGCTTCCCGTGACGTCCGCACTGACGGTAATACACGCAAGAAAAGCAACGGTTGCTGCAACGAGCAATGATAATATTCTTTTGTACACAGCATCCATCCCCTTTGCAGCGGTTTTTAAGCTATACCCATTACGATTTTATAATCAGCTACCGCTGATATAAGTCTGTTCAGGGTAATATAGTCTGTAACGGTTACACAGCCATCCTCTGTTATATCACAGAAAAAATTCAAGTTATCAGATGCCTGATCCCGAGTACGTAAAATAACGTCTGACATTACGTCAAGATCGCTTTGTGCGGCAACGCCGTCGCCGTCAACGTCTCCGTCAACGCACAGAACGAGCGTTTCCAGAACGGTTCCGTTTACGTTCAATATAAGATTGCATCCGGAGCCTACGTACGAATCATCCGAAACAGACTCGCCGCTCGGCGATTCGATAAACAAAAATCCGTCAAGACCTATAAGATCCTTAAGCGAGCGAGCCGTTGTGAACAACGGTATTCTGTAAAGCATTCCGTTATTTTTTTCAAAAATATCGCACACTATCTCGCTCGGCGTGTTTTCAAAAGCATAATCGTATATAGCAAGCGACGACAAATGAGAGTATTTTTCATCAACGGTGCGGTTTTTCGTTATCTTTTCGGTCGATACCAGAAGATTGTCACGCGTTATCTGCCCTACCTTACCTTCTGCATCGACAGCCGTATTATGAAGAATATCAAGGTGATATATCCTGCCGTTTATCTGAACCATATTCCAGATATGAAGACCGTCTGCCACCTTGCCGGTAACAAGATAGTTCGTATATCCCATTTCATCAAGGAACAAGGCTGTAAGACCTGCAAATTCCTCGCACACGCCAAGTCCCCCCTGAACGAAGGCGTAAACGCTCGAACGGTTTATCTGCTCCATATCGTAAGCGAATCGTCCGCTGAGAATAAAGTCATTGAGGGATAAAAGCTTTCCTGCATCGTCAAGCTCCGACCACTGTGATGCCGCAGGCTTTACGAGCTGTTGAATGACCTGCTCTCGCTCCTCGTTGCTTTCGCCCGTGGCAATAAAGAAATGAACCGTCAGGCTTCTGTATCTGCCCGTCCGCTTATCAAGCGTTCCTTTGACGCTTATGCTGAACGATCGCGCAATGCATTTTATGTATTTACTGCTTATTTCATTTTTTACAGCCTTATAAACCTCGCCGCCCATTTCCTTGGCAGCCTCGGAGGTATAGAAGCCTGCATCGGTTATATTGAACGTACGCATATAAACGTGGCAATCGACGAGCTTATCGTTTACTGCGACCTTATCATTTATGTAATTACACTGCTCGCTTGAAAGTATCTCACCGTATGATGCATTTTTATAAAAATCGACTATGCCCTTAAAGGTAGAATCCATAACAAATACGGGCTCCTGCTCCATAAGCTGAGAATAAGCAGGAGATTCAGCCGAGCAATAAAACGGAAAGGAGCAAATAAGCATAACGATGCACATAAAAATACATAAAGGCTTCAACGTCTTCATTTTTTTACTCCTTTCTTTTTTTAGTAGTATACATAGGAATTATATCATTTATTATACTGCAAATCAATAAGTGTTACTAAAGTTTTTTTGAAGAAACGGTCGAATATTTTTTAAGAAAATTAAGACATAAAACACTAAAAAGAAACCTTTTAAAACGGCGGTCTTTTTTTATTGTGCGAAGATGTGATTTTGTGCAAAAAACTTATAAAATCCTTCATTGTCCTTTCGACAGTTTAAATGCATCAGACGGTGTATTATGTTTATGAAAAATGAGATTTGTTACAGAAAGGAACAGTAAGAAAATGAAAGACGAAAAACGCAACGGCACATCGTCAGAGCTTGTAAAAGGTCTTATTTACAGAATAACGGGGACAAGCCCCAAAAAAGTATTCACCGTTTGCCTGTACTGCATTTGCGGATATCTTTTTGCAGGAGCGGAAACGGTACTTGAAACGTATCCTATGGGAATAGCGTTTATGTGCTCGGTAAATACTCATATACCGTTTGCGGCATTGGGAGTCGTTATATCGGCACTCGTAAGGGGGAACGCCGTAGCAGAGATATGCGGATGCTTTATATCCCTTGCATTCAGGTGCAGTCTGCACTGTATAATGGTAGATAAAAGCAGGATATTTTTATACAACGCCCGTGACAGCGTTCTGAGCAAGGTCTGCTCTGCGTGTGCAGGCTCGCTTTGTATATCGCTGATACGTATTATTTCAGGCGGATTTACGTATTACGATCTTTTAAGCGGAATTTTTTCCGTCGGATGCGGGGGATTTATGGTATACGTTTACTCGCTCGTAACGGACAGAAAAAACAGATACACCCAGCGTTATGAGGCGGGAGTTGCCGCCGTGCTTTTCACAGCGACGCTTGCTTTGAAATACGTTGAATTATTCGGCTTGTCATGCGGGGCGATATGCGC
>JAFYMA010000121.1 GCA_017556845.1 Clostridia bacterium
ATAAACAAAAGAGCTTATGAAGATGCATAAGCTCTTTTAATAATTATTCCTTATACTCTATAAGAACGTCGCCCTTTTTGGTAACGTAATCGCCCGTTATCGTCACCTTTGATATTTTTGCATCTGACGGTACATTATACATAACATCAAGCATAAGACCTTCGACTATTGCGCGCAGACCTCTTGCGCCGGATGCTCTTTCAATAGCCAGGGCGGCTATTTCGTCTATTGCATCGTCGGCAAATACAAGCTCTACTCCGTCAAGCTTCAAGAGCTTTGTAAACTGCTTTACAAGCGAATTTTTAGGCTCTTTGAGTATTCTGGAAAGTGCCTCTTTGTCAAGAGCATCAAGGCAGGAAATAACGGGAAGTCTGCCCACAAGCTCAGGAATAAGACCGTACTTGATAATATCGTGCGCACAAACGTCAGCGTATATTCCGTCACGCTTTTTCGTTTCTGCAGTTATCTTTTCAGCGCCGAAGCCGATGAGCTGATTGCCTCGTCTTGACTCGATTATCTTGTCAAGTCCGTCAAAAGCACCGCCGCATATAAACAGGATATTTTCCGTATTGATCTGGATAAATTCCTGATTGGGATGCTTTCTTCCGCCCTGCGGGGGCACGTTTGCCGTCGTTCCCTCAAGTATCTTCAAAAGCGCCTGCTGAACGCCCTCACCCGATACGTCACGGGTAATAGAACGGTTTTCGCTCTTTCTTGATATCTTGTCGATCTCGTCGATGTATATGATGCCTCGTTCAGCCTTTTCAACGTCATAGTCTGCCGCTTGAATAAGACGGAGAAGAATATTCTCAACGTCCTCACCGACGTAGCCTGCCTCTGTCAGCGTTGTGGCATCGGCAATGGCAAACGGAACGCGCATCGTCTTTGCAAGAGTCTGTGCAATGTACGTTTTTCCTACGCCCGTAGGGCCTAAAAGCAACACGTTGCTCTTTTGTATCTCAACGTCATCGCCGCGTTGCGTTTCCTTCTTCTTTTTGCCCTTTTTCTTCGATGATTTCTGAAGCGTCAGTATTCTCTTATAGTGGTTATATACCGCCACGGAAAGAGTCTTTTTGGCGTTTTCCTGACCTATTACGTATTGATCGAGTGCGCTGTGTATCTCCTTCGGCTTCGGAAGATTTTCAAACGTCAATTCGTCCGTATCCTCCGCTGCTATATCCTGCTCATACCTTTCGTCAAGTATCGACGAGCAGATGTCAACGCAATACTCGCAAATGCACACTCCGCTGGGCGAGGGAATAAGAAGAACGTCGTCAGATTCCTGCCTGCCGCAGAACGAGCATGTGAATGTGTTATTTTTATTATCCATTTACCTTGCTTCTTACTTTATTTCTTTGATGTGATGATCTCGTCTATGATACCGTATGCCTTTGCCTGCTCTGCTGACATATAGTTGTCACGCTCTGTATCAATACAAAGCTGCTCATACGTGTTGCCTGTATTTGCGGCAAGTATTCTGTTCAGCTTTTCCTTGATGGAAAGCAGGTGATCTGTGTGTATCTTTACGTCAGTTGCCTGACCTGAAAGACCGTGACCTCCGATCAGGGGCTGGTGTATCATGATCTCGCTGTTGGGAAGTGCAAAACGCTTGCCCTTCGCACCCGATGAAAGCAGGAACGATCCCATGCTTGCCGCCATACCGATGCAGATGGTGGAAACGTCGCACTTGATGTAGTTCATCGTATCGTATATCGCAAGTCCGTCGGATATAGAGCCGCCGGGGGAGTTGATGTAAAAGTAAATGTCTTTATCGGGATCTACCGCTTCAAGATAAAGCATTTGCGCAACTATAAGCGAGGAAGAAACGTTGTTCACGTCCTCTGAGAGTAAAACGATACGGTCATTGAGCAAGCGTGAAAAAATATCATAAGTACGCTCGCTTTTGCCTGTTTGCTCTATAACGTAGGGCATAGATGAATTTCTAAACATATATTTCTCCTTTCGGTTTTGCGCATTGAATGTAAATGCAGATCAATTATCAGTCAGCCTTTTTTTCTGTTATTACAGCGTTTGCTCTGATAGCTTCAAGTGCTTTCTTAAGTGTGAGGTGATACTTAACGTCTTCAACGGAAACCTGCTCCTTTACCTTGTCAAGAGCAACGCCTGTTTCCTCGGAAACGGAAGTGAATTCAGCTTCGATATCCTCGTCTGTAACGCTTACACCTTCAAGCTCTGCAACCTTTTCAAGCGCAAGTCTTGTCTTTACCTGGCGTTCAGCCTGGGGCATTACCTGCTCCTTGAGTGACTCTATGGTCATACCTGTGTACTGCATGTATATTTCAAGGTTCATACCCTGCTGACGCAGACGCATTTCAAAATTGTTTATCTCGTTGTATGCTTCGCTGTCGATCATAGCCTGAGGAATTTCAACTGTCGTCTTTGCAAGAAGAGCGTCAATGAGCTTTTCCTCAACAAGATTCTGTGCTGATTTTTCATTTCTTTCAATGAGTTTAGCCTTAATGTCAGCCTTGTATTCAGCGAATGTATCAAATTCGGAAACGTCCTTTGCAAATTCGTCGTCAAGCTCGGGAAGCTCCTCGTATTCGATCTTGTGAAGCTTGCAGGCAAAAACTGCCGCCTTGCCTTTAAGATCTTCAGCGTGGTAGTCCTCGGGGAACGTCACGTTTACGTCAAAGCTTTCGTCAACGTTGTGGCCTTCGATCTGTGCTTCAAAGCCGGGAATAAAGCTGCCGGAACCGAGCTTAAGCTTGTGTCCTTCGTCCTTACCGCCTGCAAATTCAACACCGTCGATAGATCCGCAGTAGTCGATAGTAACGGTATCGCCGTTCTGAGCAGCTCTGTCAGTAACCTCTACTGTGCGTGCGTTAGCCTTGCGGCGACGCTCGATCTCGTTGTCAACGTCCTCGTCCTTTACGGGAACGATCTCAAGCTCAGCTTCAAGTCCCTTGTATTCAACTGATTCAACCTCGGGCTTAACGTAAACCTTTGCAGTAACGATGATCTCGTCCGTACCGAATGATTCGGGAACAACGTCAAACTCAGGAGCGCTTACGATATTAAGACCTGATTCAGCAGCCGCTGCATCGTATGCATCGGGAATTACATCGTTCAATGCATCGTTGTAGAAGAAATCAGCACCGTACATCTTTTCGATTATGGACTTGGGAGCCTTACCCTTACGGAAGCCGGGAATAGCGATAGAGCCGACCTTTTTCTTGTAAGCACGAACAACTGCCGCGTCAAATGCAGCCTTTTCTATTGTTATCTCCAGTTCTCTTGCGTTCTTTTCATTTTCAATGGCTTTAACATTCTTTAAGCTCATTTTTTTATCCTCCGATTAAAAAATTAATACATAATAAATCTATTATACATACTAAATAATTATTGTCAAGAGTTGTTTAAAAATATTAATAAATAATTTTGTAAGGCTTAAAATTCAAATGGTCTGCCGAGATCATTTTGTACCTTACGTTACCGTACTTTATTTCGGGAGAATCACGGTGAATTCCGTGAATGTGACCGAACAGACACAGCTTTACGTTAAAATCCTCAAGCGTTTGTACAAGCGGCTTGCATATGTAATTACCGTATATCGGTGGGAAATGCAGTACGGCTATGATCGGCTTTCCGCTTTGCTCACGAAGCACGTCACCTTCCTTAAGGCTCATTTGTAAGCGCATATTTTCACGGTTTACGATCTTCGCACTGTCAGCGTTTGACTCTGATATATTCTTTTCGTCGGTGTACCAGCCTCTTGCGCCGCACACTATAAGATCGCCGACGTCATATGCGTTATTGCGCAATATCGAAAAATCAAGAGAATTTTCTTCAAAAAATGCTTCCATCTTTTTTGCGGTATTCCACCAGAAATCGTGATTTCCCTCAAGAATGAGCTTTTTGCCGGGAAGGGAATTGAGAAATTGAAGATCGGGCAACGCCTCCTGCAGCGACATTCCCCAGGACGTGTCACCTGCGATAAGAACCGTATCGTCGTCCGTTATATCTGAAAGCCAGTTATTTTTCAATTTTTCCGTATAGCCGATCCATCTGCCGCCAAACTCCTCCATCGTTTTTGAAGGAATGCCGAACGGCAAATGAAGATCGCCGATAACAAACAGTGCCATAAATACCTCTTACGGTGAATAAATAGATTAAAGCTGCGCAAACTAATGACGGAAGGGAGGGGATAGCGTGGAAGAAAAGCATTCACACAAGCATATCAAGGGCATCGGATGCGATGTCAAGAACTGCGTTTACCATGACGGCGATTGCTACTGCACGGCTGACAAGGTGCTGATAGGCCCGTCATATGCATGCTGCTGTAACGATACGGTGTGCGCAACCTTCAAGCAAAAATCATTTACCTGATTTTTTCAGTATGCTGATGACCGTGTTGACGTCGCCTGCTCCCATTACGACTATGACGTCGTCGGGACGGGCGGCAACGGTCAGATATTCTGCAATATGTGAAAATGAGCCTACATATTTACCGTTCG
>JAFYMA010000122.1 GCA_017556845.1 Clostridia bacterium
CTGAACGACCTTGAGCGCATAGGCGACCACGCAAAGAATTTCCACGAGATCGGCACGGAGATGGCGGACAAAAAGATAATGTTCTCCGAAAAAGCACGCGCGGAGATCGCATCCATGTACGACGGAGTTATGCGCATGCTTGTACTCTCAAAGGACGCATTTAAAAACGACAACAAAGAAAATCTGTCCGAATTGGCAGAACTCGAAAACGGCATAGACGGTATGAACAAGGAGCTTATCGCTGCCCATTTTTCCCGCCTCGTAGAAGGCAATTGCAGCGTTGATGTCAGCCCGTATTTCTCGTCCGTAATATCAGGTCTTGAGCGTGTTGCCGACCATATCGTAAACGTCGGCTTCAGTATTACGGACCCGACGGGTGCAGAAAACGCATAATACACTTCATTATTTCAAACATCGAAAGGAATCAAACAGGTATAACGAATGATATATGCAGCTTTGGCATTATTTGCAGTAACATACGTGCTGATACTGGTATTCGGCAAATACAGACCGTATATCGCTTTGGCATCAGGACTTATCTTCATAATCACGGGAATGCTTCCGTTGAACAGCGTTCTTTACACTATCGACTTTAACGTAATTCTGATGATCGCAGGAACGATGGGCATCGTTTCGCTGTTCATTGAAAGCAAAATGCCCGCATTACTTGCGGATCTCGTAATGGAAAAAGTGCCGAACGTACAATGGGCGGCAGTCGCAATGGCGTTGTTTGCGGGAATAATATCCGCATTCGTTGATAACGTGGCAACGGTGCTTATGGTAGCTCCCGTAGCACTTGAAATATGTAAAAAGCTAAAGACAAACCCCGTTCCGTTTATTATTGCCATAGCCGTATCCTCAAATTTGCAGGGAGCTGCAACGCTCGTCGGCGACACAACTGCAATTATGCTCGGCTCGGCTCTTGATCTCAGCTTTACGGACTTCTTCATATACAAAGGAAGGCCCGGAATGTTCTTTGCCGTAGAGCTTGGCGCAATTCTCTCCGCAATCATTCTGATGTTCCTGTTCCGCAAGGAAAAAGCGGTAATTCCGAAGGAAAAAACACGCACAAGGGTAACGGACTATGTACCCACAGTATTACTCGTCGGCACTATCGTTTCGCTGATCGCAGCATCGTTCATCCCCAACAAGCCCGATATTACAAACGGTCTTATTTGCTGTGCGTTGCTTCTTATAGGCATCATATACAACTTTATAAGAAAGAAAACGGTATCCTCTTTCATTACCCCTTTGAAAGAAATTGATTTTCAGACGATCGGCCTTTTGCTCGGTCTGTTCATTATGATCGGCGGTATCTCAGAGCAGGGCGTAATAGACGCTGCGGCAAATCTTCTTGCTAAAATGGGCGGCGGCGACGTGTTCGTGCTTTACACCGTGATCGTTTGGGCATCCGTTCTGATCTCCGCATTCATCGACAACATTCCGTACGTTGCAACGATGATACCCGTAATTGAAGGACTTGCAGGTGCATTGAACGTAGACCCCACTGTTCTTTATTTCGGATTGCTTTCAGGCGCTACGCTCGGCGGAAACTGCACGCCGATAGGTGCATCGGCAAATATCACGGGAATAGGCATACTTCGCAAGGAGGGCTTCACCGTCAAAAATTCCGACTTTTTCAAGATTGGCATTCCGTTCACATTTGCGGCGATAGTTCCTGCTTACATCTATCTGTGGTTTATGTTCAGATAATAAAATACATAAAACAGGCTTCGGTGCTGACAGATCATGCACCGAAGCCCGTTTTTTCTTATTTGAATTTGATATCTGCAAATATCGGCTGATGGTCGGTAAGATTTTCGGATCGGTTTTGAGTCGGTGCGTGTAAAAGCACGTCAAACGTTCCCGCCTTGCCGATTATATGGTCAATAAGCTGTCCCTGATGCTTGAAGCTCGCTTTGAATACGCCGTTGGCAATAGCAATATCACTTGCTATCTGTCCTTGTATATCGTCAACGAGCTGGTTGAGGTACTGTCTTTTAAACCTATGGCTGTTGAAGTCGCCCGTACAGAATACGTGCACGCCGGGGTACGTGGCTTCGAGATATTTAAACTCATTTGCCATACAGATAGCATCGTAATATTGCTTGGGTATTTCGGAGACTCCTTCATTTTCCCAATGCCAATGCGCTGAAAGCACTGCTATCTGAAGATCGGGATCGTTTACAGACGTAAACTTTGCGCTGGAAACACCGGTTGAATACTCGTCATTATAAGGCTCTGTGCGATACTGAACGGGAGAAAACTTCTGATAATCGAGCCTGAATTTATCAGAACGGTATATTATCGGGCTTGAATTCACCGCGCCGTTATGTCTTTCGAGCACCATTGAATATTCAATTCCGTACGTTTCCTTTATGATCTGAAGATATCTTTTAAGCGGTGCGTGATAGTTTTTGTCCATTTCCTGAATACCGACTATGTCGGGAGTATAGTCGACGAGTATTTTTGCAAGTATTTCAGCTCGCTGTACGGATTTTGGAAATCTGTCAGGCTGCTTTATCGCACCTTCGCTAAGAATGTTTGCGGACATTATGCGAACGTCTGCACCTCTCGTAAGAGGAATACTCTCTTTTGCAAGATCGCTTTCCAGATGCTCACCCGTTGAAAGATCATTGCCGTCTTCAATAACGGTATTAATCAGTTTATTTACCGCCATCTTTGCAGAATAAGGACCGCCGCAAACTATTTGAAGCTGACCTTTGTCGACCACCATCTTATACGCCATAAGACTTGCTCCGTCCTTAAAAGATAACGAAGAAAGATCTCTGTTCGTTCTGCCTATGAGTATTTCGCGTGCCGATTCGGAAGAATCTGTGTCCTTGAATACGGAAATGTCAACACCCTTTAAGGTCTTTATGCGGTCCTTAAGCGTCTGTGCGATCTGCTCATAACCGTCCTCAGACGCACAGTAAACGATAGAATATTTTGCAATATCCGATGAAACGAAGGAAGCGGGGACAGCGTCGGAGCCGTCGAAGCACCATTCCTCAAAAACGAGTGTTTTCGTATTTGCATCGTAGTTCTTTATCATAAGCGTATCAACGAAATAAGACAAGGCGGCGGCAAGTGCACTGTCGTAATGACCTGCAAAAACGATGTGTTCCCCTGCCCTTTCGATAGTATAAGCATCCGTGTTTGACGGAAGAGAAGCAAGTGCGTTTGAAGATTGCTCAAAGCAGGTGTTGCCGACGAGAATATATTTACCGTTATCCTTATCCGCCTGAGAATCCTTTATACAGCCGATGCTTATTCCCGTATACTCGTAAACCGCTGACAAAAAGCTTTCAATAGAGGCATACAATGATGCAGAGCAGTTTTCGTCGTACACCACGGAATACGCGGCGTTTCCGTCTGATATAACCTCAAGAGGCACAGCATCAGTAGATACAAGCGTATCCGGATCGGATCTGCTTTCTTCCGCACCGCCCGTGCACGATACACAGTTGAAAACGAACATAAGAACGAAAATAAACGAAAATATTTTTTTCATATCTGACCTTCCTTCGCACTTTTTGACGATACCGTTACTTGTACAGATCATCCTATAAGCGAATTATACCACCGTTCGAACGGTTTTTCAAGATAAAATTTATAAGTTATCAAGCTTTACATTTTTGCGTTGCCATGCCTTTTATCAGCACGGATAACTCAAGCTCTGGATCAAGTACAGAATTTTCCGTCCTTTTATTATATTTTGTTGATAAAAACTTCCTCTGAACCTGTAAATAAAATGTAAAAAATGCGTGTTTTTCACTTTTTTAAATTGACAATCAAATTTACAAGTTATATAATAAAGGTAGCTAAATATTATTTTATTTTTAGGAGGAAGCATGAAAAAAATCACAAAACTGACATCGTTGTGTTTAGCTCTTCTCATGGTGGCGGCGGTGTTTCCGTTGCAGGCTATAGCGGCAGTATCAATTCCCGCAAGCTTAAAATCCGTTGTATTTGATGCAACGTATTACGCAAACAAATACGCCGACCTTAAAGCAGCGTTTGGCACGAACGCAACAAATCTTTATAATCACTTTGTCAACAACGGCATAAAAGAAGGCCGTCAGGCGAGCCCCATGTTCAGCGTTGACTACTATCTGACGAAAAACGGCGACCTTAAGGCAGCATTCGGATCAAACCGCGAAAGCGCCATGAACCACTTTTTGTCACACGGCATTAACGAAGCCCGCGTTACAGCTCCCCCCGTTGATCTCGGTACAAATATCGACGTAAGAATTTCAATGAATTCAGGCGGTATGAACCTTGGTTATACAGACACTAACGTGTGGACCGTTACACCCGTTCTTGAAGCTAACCAATACTGGACGCTTGAAAGACAGACAGACGGCAGCTACAAAATAACAAACAAGGCAACGGGCAAGGTGCTCGACGTTTACGCCGGATCCCGTTCATCAGGTGCAAACGTTGACCTTTACGCAAGCAATGACACAAACGCACAGCGTTGGTTCATCTATCAAAACACAAACGGCACATACACTCTGCGCTCAAAATGCGGTACAACATGTGCTCTTACGGTAAACGGCAATTCAACCGCAGCAGGCGTTAATGTTCAAATGAACACGTTCAACGGTGCAGCAGGCCAGCAATTCAAAATATCTAAGGCAGGTGCGCTTGAAAAAATGACTCCTGTAAATCTGGGAAGCAATTTCTGGGCTAACATCACCGGTATCGAATCAAATTACAATCTTGCAGTTTCCGGTGAAACAGCTCTTATCCGTTATCCCAACAAGGGCGACGGTCAGGCTTGGAGATTTATCCGTTTCTCTGACGGCAGCTACGAAATATCAAACCTCAAGACAGGCAGATCTCTCGACTGTGCAGCAGGTAAGGGTACAAACGGAACGGTCGTACAGACGTATCTTTCCAACAACTCCAATGCACAAAGATGGTACATTTACAGCGTTGACGGCAACTACGTTCTCGCGCCCAAATGTACACTCAGCTGTGTTCTCGAAGTTAAGGACGGAGGAACAGCAAGCGGCACTACGATGCAGCTTGCCACTTACTCCGCATCCTCTACCGCACAGCAGTTCAAGATCACTAAGTTCAGTGAAGAAAATTCCGAAAAGAATCTTACAATAAGCGAAATATGCGCAACACCCTCAAACGGCGCGTATGAGTTTATGGAGATATTGAATACTTCCGGCACATCAATAAATATCAACAAATATTCACTTTACAGATTTGCAGCATCTAACAGCGGTAAATACGAGTTTTCAGCTTACAGAATGGTTCTCGGTCTTTCTTCCCCCACAGGCTCCGACACGTCGCTTTCACATCTTGACAGACTGAATCTTTCAAAATACAATGCTGAAATAGCCCCCGGTCAAATGGCTGTACTTTGGTTCGTAAGCTATGAAAACAGAAACCTCACGGTTGATGATTTCAAGGCGTATTGGACGTCACAGGGCAACGATATGACAAACGTTACCGTCGTACCCGTAGCTATCCACAACGGAAGCGCTGATACATACGCGGCAACGAAAATAAACACGGGTGCAGGAAAAGGCTTCCTTCCCGATTACAAGGTTGCATCCGCATTTTCCCTTATCAAGAACTCTACCGTTAACAACACAAGACTTGATAACGGAATAGAGCTTAAAAATCTGAAGGCTTCAGCCGATGCTCCCCTTGCATACACATCCGTTGCAGAGCTTCAGAAGAGAGCTGACAGTATCGCTCTTCATTTCGTTTCAACATCCGCTGAAACAGGCTCATCACGCAACTTCTACAATTTCGTTGATGAAGCAAATCTCATCGACAAGGCAAGACCCAAGGTTCAAAAATACTTCCTTGACTACGAATACACATACATCGCACCGACATACTCCGCACAGGTAATGGGCAAGAACGACAGCAACGGTCTTCCCTCAACAGTCGGCGAGTATATCAACTATTCATCAAATGTTATAAACGCCATAACTCTCGGCGTTGACTGCGGAACAAAGAGCTCCGCTCCCACACCCGGAACAAGAGCTTGCGGTCAGTTCCACGAGCTTGACCTCACAGACACTACCGTTGATGCATCGGGTGACGTAACATTCACCGGCACGTTCAAGCATGATGAATACAGCTCAGCAGGCTTCGTTATCACAACCGTACATACGGAAAACGGAACGGTCGTTGCTAAGAAAACGGTAACTGCGAGCACGTTTACAAAGACAGATGACGGTTATGCTTATTCCATCAAGGTAAGCGGTCTTCCCGTTAATGACGGAACAGTCGTTCTCAACGTAGTTCCTTACGCAATATCCGCAGCTACGGGCGCACGCGTAAACGGTGTCCGTGAGCAGATCAAATGTCCTATCGTATCCGCTACGTTAAACGGCGTTGACGTTGAAGACGTAAAGATAACGTATCTTGCATTTGAAAAGGATGCAGCTATCAAGGATATCGCGGGAATCATGCAGGCAGTAAAGCTTCTGGCAAACGATATAGAATACTATACGGGATCTCAGATGCAGATAGCTGAATATAATCCCAGAGCTGACTATCCCCAGATCGTTATTGCAAGCTCCGGCTCAGGTGCAGGCGGAAACTCACTCGTTCCCAACAATAAAACGGTCGGCGAAGGCCAGTACGGACTGTTCTATAAGAACGGTGACATATTTGCCATCGGCGGAAGCGCAATAGCAGCCGAGTACGCATCACAGCTCATCGTAAAGGCTCTTTCAAATGCTTCCGGCGCAGTAGAGCTCAAGGATCTGTGCTCTGACAGCGTTAAGACCTTCAATGCAAAGACGAACACTCTTGCATTGACAGACGGTGCGGATTACAGATTTGTAACACACAACGTTGAAAGATTTGAATTGAACGCAGATACGTCAAGAATAAATAATTTCGTTGAAACCATACGTTATTATTCCGCAGACGTTATCGGATTCCAGGAATACTGTGCTACATTCACATCGTTGCTTACACCTAAGCTCAAAAACGAAGGATACACGGTTATCGGTAACGATGTTTCCGGTGGCAAGCAGAACTACACGCCTTTAGCGTACAAGACATCAAGATTCACTTGTGTGGAAAAGGGCTGGTTCGTGCTTTCCGGTGAAACAAACTACCCCGGACACAACGTAACATGGGCAGTTCTTGAGGATAAAGTAACAGGTGAAAAGGTTGCCGTAAGTACAACTCACTTCTATCACAAGTCAGACAGAAGCATCGCAAACCCCGTGCGTGCTATAAACGCTCAAGAGATCGTTGATTTCACCAACAGGATCATTAAAAAGCACGGCTGTGAGGTCGTCAACATGGGTGACTATAATACCTACTCGTTTGACGCTGCTTATTCCGTATTCATCAATTCCGGCGTAGTTACGGATTGCCGTTACGATGCAATAAGAGGCTACTCACCTGAGCGTACGTCGCATTATGCCGGAAACTCTTCTCCCCGTGCAGGCTCAGAAGCACTCGGCATAGACACGTTTATGCAGACAAGCGGTGTTACTGTGCTCCGTCACAGAATGCCTACAAACAAAACGACATCGGAAGCAGCAGACCACTTCCCTGTATGCATTGACTTTTCACTTTCCAAATAACCGTTTTAAAAAATAACAAATAATAATAAGACCGGCTTTGAGCGAAAAACTCAAGTCGGTCTTATTTCGTCGCTGACAATCAGATATTCAAAGCACGTACAGTTTTCGTTATTTTTAACTGTGCAAAAAACAGTATTTAAAAAAATGAAAACTTTCACATTAAAATCATTGCAGGCGCGATGATTTTGTGTTATACTGAAGCGATGACTCTCGACCGGTTGCAGACCGATCGTCAATATTCAAGCACTCATACGGAATTTACACAGATCCGCTTAAGCGTAAAACCGTAACAAGTAAAGCTCATTTAAAGGAGTTTATATGATAAGCGATAAAAAAACAAGATTTCGTTTTTTCAACAAGGCGGCACTGATGATCTCAGGAATCGTACTGTTATTAATTTCAGCAGTTATTTTATTATTTCACGGTAACGCTACCAGTAATCAGGCGGAGCCCGCAATGATCGCGCAAGTGTATTTTGACGGAGATTATCGCATTGCCGACGGTCCGTGGCAGAAGATCGTAAAAGGAGAACACATTTCTTCAACAAAGGGCGACGTATCGCTCAGAGGAAATTTCCACATGTTGACCCCGGACGGCGAATACGTCGGCATTTACAGCGGCGATATGCCGATAGCGTTTTATACAGATCATATCAATCTGACTTTTTTCGAAGGTGAAAACGAACCTTACGTAATGGATATAGAAAACCCCATATTCAAGGATTCCGCCTGCGGCGTATATTGGATGGCACATTCTTTTGTAAGCGGAAGCGAAGATCCGATAGAGATCCTCGTTCACAACCCTCATATCTTCGGTAACGAAAATGCAATTGATGAATTACTGTCAAATATAGCTTTTTGGCCCGGTCTTGATTTCGAAAAAAGCGTGCTTGAACGCGGGCAGGCGCAAAGAGATATCGGACTTTTGTTTGTTATAATATCTTTTTTATTTTTAGGAACTGCACTGTTTTCTTCGCTTATACACATCAAGAACAGCAAGGTCATCTGGCTGCTCGGTATAGTTATTCTGTTTGCCGGAACGTATCTGTCTTACAGTGCCGACGGCGTTTCGTTCTGGAGTGAATCCATCGTTTCAAACACGACGATATTGGGCTGTTCGATGATGTTCTACACACTGTTTATTTCTATAGCGCTCGTTCATTTGTTAAAAAGCACGAAGCCCGTCGGTTATGTCACCGTTGCATTAACGGGATTGGCAAATGCAGTTTTTTTCACCCTTCCGATCCTGACTGATATATACTTTTATGATACGTGGATCTATTGGGCATCCTTGCAAATACTTGCCAATATTATTCTTACTTCTTGCCTGATAACAGAGTTTTTTATCGCAAAAGGAAGAAAACGTTTTTTCTGTCTTTTCTCCGTTTTGCCGCTCATCTCCTTCACGTTAGACGCCGTAATGATCAAGCTCGGCGTATGGAGCTCAGGAGTATCTTCAAAATACGTTTTCATTATTTTCTTTATCGTTGCCATGGTGATGGTGCTTAAAATCATACCGAATAATATCAACGCTCTTGCCAAGGCGAAAGAGCTTGAAACGGAAAAAGCTGCTTTGAATAACCAGCTTGCAGAAAGCAGGATTTCAACGATGATGAGCCAGATAAGACCGCACTTCATCTACAACACTCTCGGAAGCATCGAACAGCTTTGCGAATTGGATCCTCCTAAGGCAGGAGAGCTCGTTCACGACTTTGCAAAATACTTACGCGGAAATTTCGGCGAATTGGATAATCCGAAGCCGATCCTTATGTCGCAGGAAATGGAGCACGTCCGCCATTATATCAACATTGAAAACGTGCGCTTTCCCGATATGACGTTCTCATTCGAGATGAATTCAGCCGATTTTCATATTCCCGCGCTCACCGTTCAGCCCATCGTAGAAAACGCAGTCAAGCACGGACTGATGAAGCTGGAAAAGGGGGGATCTATCCGAGTCGTTTCTTATGAAACAGATACGGAGTATTGCATTTCTGTGGAAGATGACGGCGCAGGATTTGACACGAGCAAGCTGCTTGATGAAAAGAAGCATATCGGTATACGCAATATCCGCGACCGCTTGAAAGTAATGGTCGGCGGCACGCTTGAAATCGAAAGTACGCAAGGATCGGGAACAAAAGTCCTGATAACAATACCTAAGGAGAACAGAAAATGATCGCAATAGCTGTAGACGATGAACATTTGATGCTCGGAGCACTCACAAAGGCTGTTAAAGCATCGCCGGATATCACCTCCGTTGCGAGCTTCACATCTTGCGAGGATGCTCTCGACTTTATCCGAAGCACACCTGTCGACGTTGCATTTTTGGATATAAATATGCGCGGTATGGGCGGTCTGGCACTTGCTGAAAAAATTATTGTAGTTTGTCCTGATTGCAGAATAGTATTTTGTACCGGCCACGAGGAATATGCTATTCCCGCCTTCAAGCTTCACGCATCCGGTTATTTAATGAAACCGATATCCGCCCAAGACGTACAGACGGAGATAGATAATATTAAAGGCATCCGCCAAAAGCAAAAGCCGCTTACGGTAAAATGCTTTGGAAACTTCGAGGTTTACGCAAGAGGCGAAAAGCTGACGTTTAAACGCTCAAAAACGAAAGAATTGTTTGCATTCTTAGTTGACCGAAACGGAGCGGGAGTTACAGTGGCGGAAATCGGAGTTGCACTTTGGGAAAATAACGAAGAGCAAAAAAATCAGAATTATATTCATCAGCTTTTCCGCGATTTGCGCCAGGCGCTTGAAGCTGTGGGAGTTGAAGAAATATTCCAGAGGAATAATTATTTCTATTCTATCAATTCCGAAAAATTAGACTGTGATTATTACGAATACCTTAAAAGCGGTAAACCCGAATTCCGAGGTGAATATATGTCACAATACAGTTGGGCGGAAGAAACGTGCGGATTGCTTTGGGAAAAGAAAAATAAATAGTCATTCTTATTGGCATATAATAAGTCGTCTGTCTGACGGCTTATTTTTTTATTTGTAAGAAGTTTGTCATACCGCAAATGTTATACTTAAACAGACTATATATATATTACAAAGGGGACGTAAAATGGCGGATAAAAACGCGCCTGACACATTCAGGCTTTTGATATCGGATATGTGTATTGAAAATTGCGATATCGTCAAATCCTCTGACGGATTCTTTATGGTCAACAGATCTTTGGAAAGCATTCTTTCGAAGAAAGGTATTTTCGACTTTCCCGATGCAAGCGGTCGAAGACTTGAATGCAGTAAGTTTTTCGACGATTGGTTTTTATATGCGGTATCAAATGAAAAAGAATATGTATACAGTCTTTTAAAGCTGCGGGAGCAAGAGCATGATGCGGAAGGCTCTTCGCTTGCCGACGGCGACACACCGGGTGTGACAATATCCTTCATTTCATTTGATTGCAGCATACTGCTGTCCTGCCTTGAACAGCCTACAGATGAAAACCGAATGAAGCTGGATGCTGAAATAGATCGCGTTGTAGCTCGCAGAGGACAACGCCACAACGGTGCACTTAAAAGATATTTTACAGATCCGAGATCCGTCGGTGCGTATATCGTTGCCGATGCCTATATAAAGCATATTGCATCGTTTGCGGAAAACGGACGCTTGCCGGTGCCCGAGCGTTACAGGGAGATCGTACAGCAAAGCATCGTACATAAGCACTCTAAAAAGCTTACGAGAATTCCGAGCTTTATTGATATATTGAATCAGTCATCGGAATATGTCGTTTGCGATAACGAAAATATATTTATCAAAAATCGGGAAGAGCCGAGCTGCTATGAAGCCGCGGCAATTCTTGCAACTCATACGGGTAACACGTCGTTCTTTTCCTTTGCAGCCGAGGTTGAATACCACGCAAGATTTTTAACGCCCTTGGCAAAAATCAAGATCCCGTTTTTACACGGATCTGTTTACGATTCCGCAATTCGTGCAGATATGACGATCGGCGATAACGAATTTGAAGGTCCTGCTCCGTTTCACAGATCGGATTCAAAAATCGTAAAACGGCAATACGAGCTGCACGGCAGCAAAAAAATTTCCGAATACAAAAATATCATATCTTAAATATATTCAAAAAACGCTTACAAAGCAGCAAGGATTTTGTTTGACACACAAAATAAAAAACATATTTTCAAATGGAGAATTATTATGATAAAAAACAGAACCGCACAACTGATCTACCAGACAGTCTACGTTACTCTTGGATTCGTCGGTATCATTGCAAGCTTAGGTATCTTCGACAACATTAACACGATAAGATGGGATTTCTACGTTCATTTCACTAACATCAGCAATTTTCTTTGCTTTGGCGTGATGCTCTCTGCTCTTATTCAAACAGTAAAGAAAAAGACCGACAGCTACGTTTCTGCAGCGCCGATTCTGAAGTTTATCGGAATGCTCGGAATTCTTTTGACATTTCTCGTTTTTAATATTATGCTCGCCGGTGCAGAAGGACGTGATCCTCAGGCGAATTGGCGCATAGGAAGCCTGTGCTTTCACGTCGTGCTTCCGATCTTGTACATAGCCGACTGGTTTTTGTTCTACGAGCGCAAAAAAACGAAATGGTATTATCCCATAGCTTCGATGGCATTTCCGCTCACTTACGTAATATTTCTTCTTATCCACGCAGTTATTTTGAAATTCGACTCGTCAATTCTTATCCCTACCACGAGCACCCCTCTTATCTATCCATATTTCTTCGTAAATCTTGACACTCAAGGCGTTACAGGTGTCCTAATGTGGATCGGTATTCTTTCCGCAGCGTTCGTCATCGTTGGATTTGCCTTTTTCGGACTCGACAGGATCGGAAAGAAAAAAGCCGAAAAAGATATGCTTAATTGAAATATCCGAAAGGAAAAATAAAACCGTGGAAAAAAGTTTCGTTGTTAAGGGTAACATATGCCAGACGGTAACTTCAAAAAAGCTCGATCTGCACGAAAACTCCTTTGCTGTGTGTATCGACGGGCTTTCGGTGGGCGTATTTGAAGATCTGCCCGAAGAATACACACATTTGCCGCTTTACGACTATAAGGATGCGCTTATTTTTCCGGGCATGGTCGATCTTCACGTACACGCTCCACAGTATGCGTTTCGCGGAATGTGTATGGATCTTGAATTGATGGACTGGTTAAACAGATACACGTTTCCCGAAGAAGAGAAATACGAGGATCTTGAATACGCCGAAAAAGCATACGGCATGTTCGTTAACGCCTTTAAAAAAGGAGCTACCACGAGAGCATGCATCTTTGCTACACGCCACCGCTATGCAACCGAGCTTCTGATGGAGCTTATGGAAGAAAGCGGACTTATAAGCTTTGTCGGCAAGGTGAATATGGACAGAGAGGCAAGCAAGGCGCTTACAGAGGACAGCGCCGATATCTCCGCATACACCACGTTCGGATGGATAAACGCTGTAAATAACAGATTCAAGAATACAAAACCTATTCTTACTCCAAGATTTATTCCCTGCTGTACAGATAAGCTGATGGAGGAGCTTCGACAGATACAAATGGCTTACGGCATCCCCGTTCAGTCACATCTTTCCGAAAGCAAGGGCGAAATAGATTTCGTAAAGATCCTTCGCCCCAACAACTCATTTTACGGAGATTCGTATAACGAATACGATCTGTTCGGAAAAAACGACGATATTGACACGGACGTTAAAACGGTGATGGCGCACTGTGTCTGGTCAACTGACAAAGAGGTTGAGCTTATGCGCAAAAACGGTGTATTCATCGCCCACTGCCCTGCATCAAATATGAATCTTACTTCCGGTATCGCTCCGATCCGCAAATATCTGAATGCAGGTATTAACATAGGACTTGGCAGCGATATTGCAGGCGGACACAGCGAATCTATATTCAGAGCAATTACCGATACGATCCAGGTATCAAAAATGTATTTCAGAATGGTTGATGACTCGTTCGCTCCGCTTGTATTTTCCGAAGCATTCTATCTTGCCACAAAAGGCGGCGGAGCTTTCTTCGGCAAGGTCGGAAGCTTTGAAAAATCATACGAATTCGACGCTGTCGTATTGGATGACGGCGTACTGCCCCATCCGCAGAGCCTTAACCTTGCAGAACGAATGGAACGGGCAGTATATCTCGGATTGGATGAAAAAAATATAACCGCTAAATTTGTAGCGGGAAGAAAAATCATATAGCCCGAAGCATAGGTGACGTATGCCAAAAAAACACAGAAAATTTGCTGATGACTGTTGGGCGGTCTGGATCAACGGAGATGATACAAGCACGATCCATATCAACGACTGGCTGAACCCAAAAGGCAAAAGCTACGTAGACATAGCAATACATATACGCGGAATCAAGTCGAGCAGATCATTGAACGTATATGCGCCGTTTTCCGTTTCAAAAGAAGAAATTGAAGACGTGTCGTTACACTTTGAAAAAACAAAAATACTGCAAGCGATATTCAGTGCGGCGGTGATAGTGGATTACAAAAAGAATCCGCACACCTCAGAGATCGCTTACAACGGAAAAACGGTGGATATCGTGCACATAAGCACTACGAAATTCAAAGCAGATCAGCTATCGCGCGGAACAATGATATGCGTTGATCTGCAGGAGCTGCACCCGTATTTCGATAACGATGAAGCATATTTTATCTGGCGTATGCCTCATAAATCATTGGATGCTATTTTCAAACCGCGAGTTGACGTCGGAAACGCAATGGAAAGACTGCGCGACTTGATCACAACGCCCGTTATTTCGGAAAAATACGGATATTCTATCCGTATTAACGAATCAAGACTTTTGCCCGAAGAGATCACGCGTATCGGTATGTTTCACAGACAAAAGCTGAAAAAGGCGGCGATCACTCTTTCCATTGACGAAAAATACGAGTTGAATGACAGCGGCTGTTATCTTATCAGAAGATTGGAAGAAAACTTGTACCGCGATTATCTGCCGTCTGAATACAACAGCGAAGACGTGATAATGTATCAATGGAATCAAAATCGGGAAGATAATTTTCAAGGACAATTCAATTTCTATTACAGTATTACACGAAATTCGGTAAGCCGCGGAAGTATGCTCCTGTATATGATATTACTGCTGGCAGTAGGAGTTTTGGGAGATTTCATATCTGAGGCTGTTCAGGGATTGATCCGCCTGTTGTTTTAAGGAGATAGTTGAATGCAATTAAGTATTCCGATATTAATTAACTGTATTCTCGTGCTTGGTATTTACTTAGCCGATAAATACACCCCTGCAAAAAAATTACCGTATATGACGAAACAGATCATCATCGGTATTCTTTTCGGTGCTGCGTCGGCTTTTGCATCAAGCTACGGTGTACAGTGGCTCGGTGCGGTCGTAAACGTCCGCGATTCTGCACCGCTTTCTGCAGGACTTATATTCGGAGCTCCTGCGGGTATTATTTCCGGACTTATCGGCGGTATTTACCGTTGGTTCTCTGTGTATTGGGGAGCCGGTACCTACACACGCCTTGCATGCAGTATTGCAACGATACTCGCCGGATTTATGGCAGCGGGCCTCAGAAAATTAATGTTTGACAACAAAAAGCCTACATGGGGTTACGGCGTTTGCATTGCCGTTTCGTGCGAGGTTATCCATATGATATTGGTCTTCGTTATGAATATGGATAATTCTTCTCAGGCTTTTGAATTCGTAAAGGGCGCTACGATCCCTATGGTGATCGGCAACGCAGGATCAGTCGGTTGTGCTATAATCATAGTTTCATTATTGAGCCGGGAACGGTTACGTTTGAAAAAGGACAACGAGCAAATTTCCAGCACGTTTCAGCGTTGGCTTTTAGCGTGCATCGTCATCGCGTATCTCGTCACCAGCTCGTTTACCTATATTCTTCAAAACGGAATGGTAAAGATCGAAACACAGGAAGTATTCACCACGGTAATAAACGATGTGGAAGCAGATATAAAAGGCAAATCCGATATCCATCTTCTCACACTTGCCGAAAGTGTAAAGAATGAATATGAAAGCGATCCGAGTGCTCCGCTGATAGATATTGCAAAAAAATACGGAATAGTGGAGATCAATATCGTCGGCTCTGACGGTATCATTCAAAAATCAACGGAATCCGACAGCATAAATTACGATATGAACAGCAAGGAGCAATCAAAGGAGTTCGTTGATACATTAAAAAAACAAGATTCCTTCGTACAGAAATACAGTCCAAGGGGAAAGGACGGCTCTGTATGGAGAAAATACGCCGCAATAAATCTTGAGCAGACCGGATTTATTCAGGTCGGTTGTGATGCGGAGCAATTTCACGATATTCTGGATGAATACGTTATCGACTTTACCAAAAACCGCCACGTCGGCACGAACGGCTTTGTTGCGATCTGTGATGAAACTCTCACTATCGTAACTGACAGAAGCGAATATGCAGACCGTCCGATATCACAGATCGGAATCACTCCTCCTGACGAAATGAAGGACGGTAAAACAGCCTCGGCGCTTTATTACGCAGATATTGAAGACGTCAGATATATGTACGTATTCAAATTCGTTGAAGGATATTGCATTATCGCCGCTATGCCGGAATCCGAAGCAATGTTTATGCGCGACGCTTCGCTGTATACAAGCATATTCATGCAGGTGATAATTTTCTCAACCCTGTTTGTATTTATCTATATCCTGATAAAACGCGTTATTATAAATAACTTGCAAAAGATCAACGATACGCTCAGCCGTATAACAAAGGGTGATCTTAACGTCACGGTAAACGTTCGTTCAAATAAGGAATTCTCTTCCCTTTCTGACGATATAAACTCCACCGTTTCCACCCTCAAGCGTTATATTGCGGAAGCTGCGGCACGCATTGACAAGGAGCTGGAATACGCCAAGCAGATCCAGCTTTCAGCACTGCCCACTAACTTCCCCAGCAACGAGGATTTTGATATATACGCACAGATGATCGCAGCAAAGGAGGTCGGCGGTGATTTCTACGATTTCTACAAGCTAAGCGATAAGACGGTAGCGTTTCTCGCAGCAGACGTTTCAGGTAAAGGAATACCTGCAGCTATGTTTATGATGACAGCAAAAACTATCATCAAGGACCTTGCCGAAAACGGTATGGCAGTAAATGATATTTTCACGAAGGCAAATGAAAAGCTTTGCGAAAACAACGAATCGGGAATGTTCGTTACCGCTTGGATGGGCATTCTGGACCTGTCCACCGGAAACGTACAATTTGCAAATGCAGGTCACAATCCGCCTATTTTAAAGCGTGCAGACGGTTCGTTTGAATATTTAAAAACGCGTGCCGGCTTCGTTCTTGCCGGTATGGAGGACATCTGCTACCGTGTCGGTGAGATCACACTTTTCCCGGGTGACAGACTGTTCCTGTATACAGACGGTGTTCCTGAGGCTACGAACCCGGATAACGAGCTGTACGGCGAAAAGCGACTTTTGAATTTTATGAACAAATACGATCATATGTCGGCAACTGAGCTTTTGCCCGCATTGAAAGCCAACATTGACGAATTCGTTGGCACAGCCCCGCAATTTGATGATATTACGATGCTTATGCTTGATTATAAGCGAAAAAAAGGAAGTGAGCGTACGAAAAACAGATCCTTCAAAGCAAAAACCGAATCATTGTCAGACGTTATCGGATACACGGAGGAAGCTCTTGAAAGCTTCGGATGTCCTGCAAAAATACAAACGTCGCTCTGCATTGCCGTTGAAGAAATATTCGTCAACATAGTCAACTACGCCTATCCGGAAGGTAGCGGCGATATGACGCTTCAAATAGCATTTGATGAGAACACACGCGATATTACGTTCAGAATGTCTGACAGAGGCGTTCCGTTTGATCCGTTGAAAAAGCCGGATCCCGATATAACTCTGTCGGCGGAAGAACGAAACGTCGGCGGCCTCGGCATCTTTATTGCAAAGAAAACTATGGATTCTATCAAATACGCCTACGAAAACGGCGAGAATATTTTGACGATGGTCAAAAAAATATAAAGGAGATTTACGGCTATGACGATCGAAATCAAGAAGAATGTTCAAGAAACGGTTATTGAGATCACAGGAAGGCTCGATACCATTACAGCTCCCGCGCTCGAAAAAACGATCAACGAGGATATCAAAGATACAAAAAATCTTATTCTTGACATTAAAGGAATGGAGTATATCTCCAGTGCAGGACTTCGTGTTTTGCTTGCCGCACAGAAGAAAATGCAAAAAAACGGCTCTATGAAAGTAATTAACGTTTGCGAAGAGGTCATGGAAGTGTTTGCAATGACCGGCTTTGCCGATATTTTGACAATAGGTTAATTAAAAACAGAAAACGATCAAAGGAGAAAGATATGAAATCGAACGTATGCAAAATAGAAAAAGGCACAAGAGATCTCAGCGCAATTCTTAAGGAAAGCGAAAAAGTAGCGGAATACAACGCTCTTACTCATAAGCAATCACTGCAGTTGCGTTTGCTGTGTGAGGAAATCGACGGAATGCTTCCTAACATCATAGATGATTTTGAAGGCATATTCTGGATAGATTTTGAAGACGGCATATGCAAGGTGAACGTTTCAATTCAGATCCCCGACTTCAACATCGATAAAAAAGATGAATTGATCGGTATTGCAAAGAATAAAAAGAACGCCGCGGCAGTCGGGATCGTAGGCAAAATACGCAATGCTATTGAGAACTTTTTCTTCGATGAGGAAAGAATGGAAGCTTGCGCTATATCCTCCGGCTCATTCGGAATATCCACCGTATACGGCGAAAATCCGGATTATACTTATCTTTGGAGATTGACGGAATACAGAAGCACCGTAAAAAAAGCTCACGCAGAAGCTTGGGATGAGCTTGAAAAGTCTGTTATTGCATCCGTTGCCGACGATGTGATCGTAGGAGTAAAAGGCAAGTGTGCAGAAATTACCATTGTTAAAAAATTCGCATAAGGAGATAAAAAATGAAAATTGATTTCACCAAAAATAACAGATCAATAACCGTATCGTTGGACGGCCGTATGGATACGACCACCGCCCCTGAAATCGAGAAATTTCTCATTGAAAACTGTACAGATATAAATAAGTTGATATTGAACTGTGAAAAGCTTGTGTACGTTTCATCGGCAGGACTTCGTATTCTGCTTTCAACACATAAAAAAATGAACGGCTCAATGAAGCTCGTTAACGTGGGCGAGCTTGTTATGGAAGTTTTTGAAATGACGGGCTTCGTTGATATATTGAATATTGAAGCTTGATCGTATTCAAATTCAGACGATCGGACAACTCGTTTTCTGAAAAGAGGAAAAACAAATGGATATTACATATCGCACAGACAAAGATATTCTGTATATTGCCATTAACGGAAGAATAGATGCTTCAAACGCCGCAACAGCAGAAGAAAAAATTTTCAATATCAAACTCGACAATCCCGGTAAGCATACGGTACTCGACGCTGATAAATTAGAGTATATATCATCTGCAGGTCTGCGTGTGATCTTAAAGCTCAGAAAAGAAGAACCAAAGCTTGCTATCATCAACGTTCCGTCGGATGTTTACGAGGTTTTTGATATGACAGGCTTCACTGATATGATAACGGTCGAAAAGGCATATCAAAGAATGAGCGTTGACGGCTGTGAGTTCATCGCAAAGGGTGCTAACGGCGCAGTTTATCGTTATGATGACGAAACTATCGTAAAGATATATTTTTCAAAGGATGCTCTTCCCGAAATCAAGCAGGAACGCGAAAATGCAAGAAAAGCCTTTGTTCTCGGTGTTAATACCGCTATTCCCTACGGTATAGTTCGTGTAAATGACGGATACGGTACGGTTACGGAGCTTTTAAATGCAGTCAGTGTAACAAAGCTGATACGCAATGATCCTGATAATATTTCCGAGGCGGTAAAATACTACACCGATATGCTTAAAGACATTCACTCGATCACGGTTGAGGACGGCGAAGTTCCCGATATGAAAGAAATCGCTCTCGATTGGGTGGATTTTATATCTGCACATATTCCGGAGCATCAAAGAAAAAAGCTTCGTGATTTGATCGAGGCTGTTCCGAAGCAGAACACTCTGCTACACGGAGATTACCATACGAATAATATTATGATACAGAACGGCGAGCCATTGCTCATTGATATGGATACGCTGTGTATGGGACATCCGGTGTTCGAACTAGGATCTATGTTCAACGCATTTGTAGGATATTCAGAGCTCAATCATCAGAATATGATCGATTTCTTCGGATACAGCTTCGAAACTGCCGGAAGGTTTCTGGATATGTCGCTTAAAACGTATCTCGGAACAGACGATGAGAAAGTGTATCAAAGCGTTTTGGAGAAGGCAATGGTCATCGGCTACACACGCATGCTCCGCCGTGCTATCCGACGCACTGAGGATGCAGACAGTCCTGCAAAAATAGCACGATGCAAGGAAATGCTCGGAATATTGCTTGACAAGGTAGATACATTGGTTTTTTGATATCGCAAATGAAACAGAGAAAATGCCGCATTTGCAAAAGGGTGACGGTTGATTTTCCGTCACCCCTTAAAAATTTACCGAACGAGGCAGCTTCTGAAGATCATATTTTTCAAGAACAGTCTATTGGGAACTCCAAGAGGCTGTTTTTTTGTGTTTTGAAGACAAATTTTTTTGAACTTTTTTAAAAAAATTTCGAAATACTATTACTTGTACTAGTGACTTTTTCTTCGTAATCCGTATAATTATACGAGGGATGAGCAAGTTGCACCTATTTTACGGATTTTACAGAAAAAAGGTTACGCGTTGATGCAAATTGCGATCAATATGCATAACCGTCTGTTTTGCAACGCCATTGCCGATACCATCCGCAGATCGAGCAATGAGCCGGAGATATATACCATCAACTCTCCCGACAAAGCAGCGGATGAATACTAATGAATAATTGGAGGAAAAGCACTATGAAAAAAAGAGTCCTGATCATTGGCTCGTGTGCCGTTGCGGTTATCATCATCGCAGTGGCGATCATCTGTATCGCGCTTGGTAATTTCAAAGGCTCTAAGGCCTTTAAATGTGAAGAAGCTTACAAAACCAAGATCGAAGAGTTCTATAAGGTGATCACATCCCCGGAAAGCGCGGATATGATTTATGACGGCCTTGGCGCTGTTCAGCAGGCCGCGCTGGAGTTTGGCGATGAGGCGCCGGATAAGTTCGGCTATGCGTTCAAGGACGTGAACAAAGACGGCAAGGAAGAGCTTTTTATCGGATGCTTTGATGACAAAGACTCTGCAGGAGCGAATAATAATATCTACGCCGCCTTTACCCACGACGGAGAAATGCTCACACAGCTCTTTGAGAAACAAGAACGCAATACGTTTGCGCTGACAGATACGGGTACATTATATTTCCACGGTTCTGATGGAATAGCTTACCATATCGTTGCGGAATACGAAATGACCGAAGAAGGTATCGTTTGCAAAGACTTTTATTTCTCATATCCCAAATTCGGCGATATCAATGAGGTGGAATATTTCCATAATACGACCGGAGAATGGGATCCCGATGCTTCGGAGAAGGTGGACATGACCTTCGAGCAGCTTGAGGAGATCCGAAAAGAACTTGCTGCAAGAACGATCCCAATTGATTCAAAACCGTTCTCCACGGTCGAAAAAAGTATGATGACCGATCTGAATAAAGCAATGTAAAGGAGAAGAACAATGAAACGTACAGTAACGAAACTGCTCAGTTTATTGCTGGTGACGGCAACGTGCCTTACTGTAATTCCGTTCGAAGCATTTGCCTGGGGCAAGATGACCCATGTTTTTACTGCGAACGATATCATACAGTCGAGCTCGTACAGATCCTCCGTGCAGTATGAGGACAAATATTATGATTTTACGATCCCTGATGAATTTCAGGATGCAATCAGCTCGTATCCCGATGCTTTCCGTGCGGGTGCTTTGGGACCGGATATGTACCCCGACATTCTGACCGGTCAGATGTACATTCATCCCGAGGATCCGAATATTGACTCCGGTAAATGGGTCACTCATCTTTGCGAAGCTGTAAACAAAATGGGTAAGGATACGGAAGGACGTAAGATAGCCCTTTCTTTCACCCTTGGCTGTATTCTGCATTATTGCGGCGATTTGTTCGGTCACGATTTTGTCAACACCTTTACCGGCGGAGCCTTTCCTTCGGTTGCAAGCACGGAAATGCTCGACATTAAGGGCGAAAGACTGAACAACGTTCTGAGCCATCTGGCCGTGGAAAGCTATATGGACGGTCTGATTTTGCCGAATTACAGCAGTGCTGACGGCAAAATCGATGCGCCTAACTTCTTCGTTCAGAACGCCATGGTGTTCAACGGAACCCCTGCGGCCGGTCTTGCGCACCCTTATAGATATTATCCGAAATTGGAGTTGGAGGATATAGATACCGGTGACATCTTTATCATCTCTGACATTTTGGAAAACATTCTGGACGGACTTTATGATAATGGCACAAATAATGTTCCGCCACACTATACTGCCATGTGGGCTCTTCGCAGATACGTCGTCTCAAGAGCGGATAAATACCGCGAAAATATGGAGCCTGCAAGTGCCGCTATAACACGATTCTACGATGAGTGGACGGAAGATATAGATAAAGGTATTGCAGCCTTTACGGAATGCTCTGACAATATCGCCGGCAGAATGGTAACAAAAGAGAAAAACCCGCTGATCGAGAAGAAAAAGGAAGAAGAATTAGAGTCGGAAAATAACTTCTTCGTAAACCAGATCAATCACAGTATTCGGGATCAGGCTTTAAAATCAGGCATTACCGAAGAGCAGTTGGACTGGATCGAAGAGCAATCCACGCTGGGCATTGACGGTAATTCTCTCGTTGACGAAATCATGAGAGAGCTCATCAAACAGGGTGTTGTTACTAAGGAAATGCTGGATAACAGCGACAGCTCTATAACAATCATCAGAGAGGAACTTAGTTACTGGTGGGATGAATACGGCATTTATATGCTGGGCATTCCGGATATCATTATTGACGGCCTCGAGATCCCGATCATCGGCGATATCATCGACCTGGCTCTGCTTGGTCCTCTTTGGGATCTGATCATGCAGGAAATCAAAAAACTGGTTGCAGAGGAGATCGTTGAAGCTTGTACCGGTTGGATCGGTAAAGCAACCGGCTTGACCAATGAAGAAGTTGGACAAAC
>JAFYMA010000123.1 GCA_017556845.1 Clostridia bacterium
ATCGCCTCTTGGATAAGGTTTTCGGTTTCGCTGTCAACAGCGGCTGTTGCTTCGTCAAAAATGAGTATCGAGGGGTTTTTCAGAACTGCTCTGGCTATTGAGATACGCTGCTTTTCACCGCCGGACAGTCCGACGCCGCGTTCACCGAGCATTGAATCGTATCCGTCAGGCTGATTTGCAATGAACGTGTGCGCGTTGGCTACGTCGGCAGCGTGCAAGACCTGCTCAACGTGGCAATTCGGGCATCCGTACGCAATGTTGTTGTAGATCGTGTCGGAGAACATCATAGGCTCCTGTTGAACGTATCCTATACACGAGCGGTAAAAGCTGATGTCAATATCCTTTATATTCTGACCGTCTAAAAGTATCTCGCCCTCGTATCCGTCGTAAAAACGCATTAGAAGATTGATTAGCGTTGACTTTCCCGAGCCCGTCGTTCCGACGATACCTACTATGTCACCGGGCTCGATCGTAAGATTAATGTCGGAAAGCGTTTTTTTCGTTTTATCAAAGCTGAAATTTACGTTTTTAAATTCGATCTTTCCTTTGACTGTTTCGGGAATGTTACCCTTGCCCGCATCCGCTTCCGGATCTGCGTCAATAATATCGAGTATTCTTTCCGCCGCCGCCAAAGCGCTTTGGTACGTATCGGAAAGTCCGGCGAAAAAGTTTATCGGCTGATAGAATATTGAAGTGTATGATAAGAAGGAAACGAGAAGACCGGGCGTCAAAATGCCGTCTATTACCCAGTTGCCGCCTATTCCCCAAATAACGAGGTTTCCGAGGTGAATAAGAAAAGTGACGACCAGCGGAAACGCAATAGTGATCTTGGCTGAACGGATATCGGTTTTATACCATTCGTTGTTGTATTTTTCAAACTTATTAACCGATCGTTCTTCTCCCGCAAATGCCTTTACTACGCGCACGCACGGTATCGTATCGGTCAGTATTGACGTAACTGCACTCCATCTGCGCCATATCCTTCGGTAGTACGGTGCGATTTTTTTGCGGAAAAACCGTGTTCCGAGCACGATGAAGGGACCGGGTATCAATGATAAAAGGGTCAGACGCCAATCCATAAAAAGCATGATTATGACGATGCCTATCAATAGAAAGAACTGCATTACCGCTTCTTGCGTGACACGGAGAACGAACGCCTGGAGTGTGCTTGTGTCACTTGAAATGCGGTTGATGACGGCGCCTGTTGCAGTCTTGTCATAAAAGCTCATCGGTAAGTATTGAGCCTTTCGGTAAACGTCATCGCGCAAGCTTTTAACGATCCTGTCGCCGACAACACGCATCCAATAGTTTTTAAATCCGCTGAGTACGAAAATGATTATATAAGAAGTGCCGAGAACACCTACGATTATCGCCAGCATTTTTCTTCCCGTATCGCCCCCGTTTGCCATATTGGCGTCGGTAAATACATCGTCAACGAGGATCTTCGTTATGTAAGGCGGAATAAGCGCAAAGGCTGTATACAAAAATGAAAGTATCATTGTAACTGCCAATAATCGCTTGTGAGGCGCGACGTAACGCATCAGCTTTGATAAGACTGTGTTTTTTGATTGGCATTTCAGACATTCCGCGCCTGCACGCAAAAGGGTTCTTCCGCATTTTGGACAAACGAGCAGGCGGCGGCGGAACGCATCGTCAACCTTTTCAAGCTCTTCCTTTGCATCTGCACCGGATGAAACGCTGTTTATAAAAACGCAAGCAGCTTCGCACAAGGCGCACACGGTGTATGAAAAACGGAACAGCTTTATTTTTTTGCCGTTTTTCTTTGTCAGAGTTATCCTTGCACTTCCGTACATTCGTTTGACGGACGCGTTTTCTATTTCCAAAAATGGAATATAAAGATATTCACCGTTACCGCTTACTGTACACAAAGTGTCTTTTGATACGGCGAGCAGAGATTCGCTGTAAGTGCCTTTTACGCTCAGATCACCTACAATACAGAAAAGAGGCGATTTAAATCCCGAGTTATTCAAAGCCGCTTTCAGCTCGGCTGACAGTTCTTTGTTTTTTACATATTCTTTCATACAAAATGTCTCCGTATTTCTGTATGGTCATATAAATTGATAATGTGTATTATTCTGCTATCTAAGCACCAACATATTATAGCAATGCAAGGAGGTTTGTCAATTAGTTTTCGTACGATACCTTTAAATTTTGAGACGATATATTTTTAATAATGTGTTAATTTTAATAAAGACAATTTTGCGTATTGCTTTTTTCGATAAATTATGATATAATTTCAAAAATATGTGCAATTTTTAAGGGGACCGAATGATAGAATCATTTATACCAACATATACATTTCATCATTACAGCGAAGTAACACCTGAATTTTTGCTTTCAAAGGGAATCTGTGCGATAGTGTCAGATATTGATAATACTTTAGTAACGTACGATGACGAGCAGCCGACGCCGGAGCTTCTGAAATGGATAGACAGTATGACTAAAGCCGGTATACAGATATCCTTTATTTCCAATAACACAAAAGAAAGAGTTCGGATCTTTAATATAGATCTTAAATTTTTTGCCCGCGGTTCCGCGAAGAAGCCTTTTAAGAAATACGTATTATGCGCGCTTGACGGAATGAACGTGGATCACGATCAGGCTTGTCTTATGGGAGATCAGCTTTTTACGGATATATGGGCGGGCAATAATGCCTGTGTAAGAACTATACTTGTAGATCCGATCAAGGACAGAAAAAATCCCTTTACAAAGTTCAAACGCAGGATCGAAAGAGCGGTTTTGAGAAGATACGAAAAGAAGAATGGCAAAAAATGACCGAATTTTACATTTGTTTAATACAAATATAAAAATCCGAAAATATAAACCTATTGACTAAATCCATATTATTCGTGTATAATATCAGTAAAAAGAAATAAAACTATTATAAATGCAAAGGAGATACTATTATGTCAAAAGAAACATCAACTGCTATCAAGGTTGTAGTGCTTTTGTTTGCTGTCATCGGTGTTGCAGTAGCTGCTGTACTCGTTGTGAAGAAGCTTAAGGCTGCAAAGAAGGAAAAGGAAGCTGCTTTGTTTGATGATCTCGATGAGTTCGATATCGAAGACGAAGATCTTTGCACATGCTGCGATTGCGATTGCGAAGAAGACGCTGAATAATTCCAAGATCAAAACGAAAATTCCGTGATACCTCGGTATCACGGAATTTTTAATTATTCTTCCTCGCACGCCTGAGCTGCCTTTATCATTATAGCACAT
>JAFYMA010000124.1 GCA_017556845.1 Clostridia bacterium
AAGATAAAGGCAGAAGAAAAGGCTGAGGAAACAACCTCCTCAACGACTGCTACAGCAACGGGCGACACTTCCGAGAAGGAAGAGGAAAAGACCGAGGAAGAAAAGATTGAAGAAGTCAAGGAAAGCGTTTTTGTTGAAAACGGCTCTTACACAGAGGATGACGAATTCAGCGAATGGATATACGGCAAGGACGCTAAGAAAGACGAGACTAAGGTTATCGCCGGAACAGACGCTTATACTGTATATCAGGTAATAAAGCTCCCTGCAAGACACGAGTACAACACAGTAAACTTCCACATGATCACGATCAATAAGGCTAACTTCACAGCTACGGAAACACAGACTGCTGAGCAGGTTATGAAGGCTGTTGCTGCAGAGGTACAGGCTAAGATAGATGCATTCGCTGCATCATCCGATAAGACTGCTGAAAACTTCCTTAAGATCGCAGAAGCATTCGACAAAGAACAGGTAATCGCAAGCCAGGACGTTCTTGAAAACGTTGGCAAGAATATTGTTGACAGCCAGCTTGGCGTTAAGGGATTTGACGATTGGGCATTCGGCGCTGACGTTAAGTCCGGTGACGTTAAGGTGTTCGAGGATGAAGAAAAGGGTATCTACGTTGCTATCTACTATGCAGGCACAGGTATGGCGGCATGGAACGCAGAGGTTGACAGCGATCTCAGAAGTGCAGACTACGAAAAGGCACTTGAAGGTTTCACTGCAAAGCACGCTATAACTACAAACGAAAAGGCTCTTTCAAAGATCCAGTAATTGCAATATCAAGGAAAAACGGATTGCGAGACTTCTCATAAGGAAGTCTCGCAGTTTTATTCTTTTATCAAAAGCATATTTGCTGTTGTTTTTGTAATCTACATTATATATAGGTTAGGTTATGCCATCGGAAAATTCTTGGCATTCATCGGTTTTTGATTTGCTGATAAAAAACAAAGCCGATTTACCTGACAGATATCCCCGACAGACTGTCAAGATCTGTCGGGTTTTTAACATCATCATGAGAAGTAGCCTTTTCAATTTTCCTTTTTATTCTCAAAAACGGGTTTATTGCTAAAATGTTTAATTGAAATTAATAATATTTTATTGAATACATTAGTATATGTATGGTAAACTATTAGATAATGGAGAGGTCTTGTGTGTAGCAATTACTTTTGTGCGTACGGTGATACGCCTGAAAGTAAATGTTATGCACTGCTTCTCTAAATAAATAATTAAATAAATTAAAGGAGCATTTCGAAATGTTTGAAAACTTCAAAACCTTCAGCTATGAGCTGGCAGGACGTCCGCTCGTTATCGAAACGGGCAAAATGGCAGGACTTGCAAACGGTTCTTGCCTTGTAAGATACGGCGAAACAACTATTCTTGCTTGTGCTACTGCATCAGCAAAGCCCCGTGACGGAATCGACTTTTTGCCCCTTTCCGTTGACTTTGAGGAAAGACTTTATTCTGTCGGCAGAATTCCCGGCGGTTACTTCCGCAGAGAAGGAAAGCCCACTGAAAAGGCTATTCTTACCTCCCGCGTTATCGACAGACCTATCCGTCCTCTTTTCCCCAAGGATCTGAGAAATGACGTTAACCTTTCATTGACCGTTCTCAGTGTTGACCGTGATTGCTCGCCCGAGATCGCAGCTATGATCGGTGCTTCCATCGCTCTTTCTATATCAGATATTCCGTGGAACGGTCCTATAGCAGGCGTTTTCGTAGGTATGGTAGGCAACCAGTTTATTATCAACCCCACCTTTGAGCAGAGAGAAAAGAGCACTCTTGAGCTTACCGTTGCAGGTAGCGCAAAGAAGGTAGTTATGATCGAAGCAGGTGCGAAGGAAATTTCCGATGAGGATATGTTCGCAGCTATCCTTCTCGCTCATGAAGAGATCAAAAAGCTCTGTGCATTCATTGACAGCATCGTAGCAGATGCTGGTAAGCCCAAGTTTGAATATGAGCAGCACGATGTAGATCACGATCTTTACGATGCTATTGAAGCATTCTGCATCGAGGATGTTAAGAAAGCACTTGATACAGATGATAAAAAGGTACGTGATGCGGCTCTTAATGTTATCACAAATGCAGTTTACGAAAAATTTGACGAGCAGTATCCCGACAGCCACGCTATGATGGACGAATGTCTGTACAAGCTCCAGAAGTTCGTTGTACGCCGTTGGCTTCTCGATGAGGGCAAGCGTGTTGACGGCCGCCGTCTTGACCAGATACGCCCCTTGGATGCTCAGGTACAGCTTATCCCCCGTGTACACGGAAGCGGTATGTTCACACGTGGACAGACACAGGTCCTCACTATAGCAACACTCGGTTCTATCAGCGATATGCAGCTGCTTGACGGTATTGACGATGAGGAATCAAAGCGCTATATGCACCACTACAATATGCCCGGCTATTCCGTAGGTGATGCTAAGTCATCAAGAAGCCCTGGCAGACGTGAGATCGGTCACGGTGCTTTGGCTGAGCGTTCACTCGTTCCCGTTCTTCCTTCTGTTGAAGAATTCCCCTATGCTATAAGACTTGTTTCCGAGGTTATTTCATCTAACGGTTCAACGTCTCAGGCTTCAGTCTGCGGCTCTACGCTTGCATTGATGGATGCAGGTGTTCCGATAAAGGCTCCCGTTGCAGGTATTTCCTGCGGTCTTATCACAGAGGGTGACA
>JAFYMA010000125.1 GCA_017556845.1 Clostridia bacterium
GAACGGATTTTTATATCACGCGCGAAAAAGCTGCTGTTTTTTCAGATGATGACAGTCTGCCGTATATTTTTTCATTCGACAGTCTTTCATCATTACTTGGAGCATGCAGGTATATAAGCACCTCGCAGAACGAATGCCGCACGTCAGTTTATTACGAATTATTAAGCGGAGCAACACGGTATTATCTGCTTATTTACATAGGCACTTACGGATTTTGCTCAGACGTTTATCCGTTAAGCGTCATATGCGAGTATTCAGATCACGAGCTGCAACGAAAAAGCAGCACAGTATCGTACATAACGGAAAAATGTACCGTTTGGGGAAAGGACAATGCCGCAGAGCTGCTCAGCGTTTTTTATTAGATCATGGAGCTTAAAGAATTACAGGAAATTTGCGAAAAATGCCAAAAATGTCCTCTGTGTAAAACGAAAACCAACACCGTGTTCGGTGTTGGAGCACAGAATGCTGACATTATGTTCATCGGTGAGGCGCCGGGGGAAAACGAGGATCTTACGGGAATTCCGTTCGTCGGAAAAGCAGGACAGCTTTTTGACAAATACCTTGAATACCTCGGTATAAGCCGTGAAAACGTATACATTGCCAATATTTTAAAATGCCGCCCACCGAAAAACAGAGATCCGCAAAGCGACGAGCAGGATGCCTGCATACCGTATCTGCGCGAGCAGGTAAGACTTATAGATCCGAAGCTTATCGTATGTCTTGGCAGAATATCGGCATTGAGGATAATCAAGCCCGATTACAAGATCACGTCAGAGCACGGCACGTTCGTCCAAAAGGGTAAGTACGTTATGACGGCTGTATATCATCCGTCGGCACTTCTGCGTGATCCGAAGAAAAAGGACGATATGCTCACAGATATGGAAAAAATCAAGGAGTACGCCGTAAAGCACGGCTTGAAAATATAATGGAACTGAACACAGCAGAGCTTTTGAATACAGTAATTAAGCTGTTTATAATTATGGTAGTCGGATTCGGCGCATACAAGCTTGGCTTTATGGACAGAGATTTTTCCAAAAAGCTGTCTAATTTCGTTGTATGCGTAGGCACTCCGTTTCTCGTGCTCGGCGGTCTGCTCGGCACGCAGGATAAGAGCATAAGCAAGCTCAAGGACGGCTTACTTATAATTCTCGTCGGATTCGGTATATACGTTTTTTCAGCACTCGTTGCATTTGCTTCAACGAGAATGATAAAGGACAAGGCACAGCAAGGCATAGGCGAATTTGCTCTTGTATTTGCAAATACGGGCTTTATGGGCTTTCCCGTTTTGAAGGCGCTTTTCGGTGATGAAATGGGTGCTTTCTACGGCTCGTTTTACATAATCGCCTTTAACACGGTCGTATGGACGTACGGCGTTTACCTTATATCGAAAAATTCCGACACCGTAAAGGTAAAGCCGATAAATATGATACTCAACTACGGAACGGTTCCGTGCATATTGGGTATAATACTGTATATGCTTCCGTGGCAGCTGCCGACGGTGGTTACAGACGCATTTAAAATGGTTGGAGATATTACTATTCCCTGCTCCATGTTCATAATCGGCGGGGTTATTGCAACGATACCGTTCAAAAAGGTATTTTCCGATTGGAAAATATATATTTTGCTTGTTATAAAGCTGTTTTTTATACCGCTTTCCGCATCGTTCATCGTTTCACTTTTCGGCGTTGACAGCTTTTATGTATATTTCGTCGGTATTATGACGGCGCTTCCCTGCGCATCCAATACGGTAATGTATGCAGAAAAGTACGGCATAGCACCCGAGTTCGGTGCAAAGCTTACGGGAATATCAACGATTCTGTCAGTGCTTACAGTACCGCTCGTTCTGAACATAATAAATAAGTTTTTCGTGTAAAGCATAATAACTTTTTTACAAAGCCGTTTTATATTTCGATTGTTTAAAAGCGTATCATATGATACAATATGTATAAAATTAATCATCAGTAAGGAAAATTATATGAAAAAAATAATCACTGCGGCTCTTGCCGTGCTTTTATGTCTTTCCTTTGTTTCCTGTATGAACGACGTACAGGACACTACCGACATAGGTACATCAGATACACAGGAAAAGATCGTGTATCCGCACGAGGATATGATACTTGCATCTCCCGGCGATACCATTGCAAACGTCGGAGGTATAGATATTCCCGTATTTGCATTGAGATATTTCTTTGCAAACACTTATTCAACCTTTTACAGCACCAACTACGAAAAAATCGATTCGTATTTCGATCCGTACGTTCCCTTGCACGATCAGGTTCCCAAGGCGGAAGGATATACGGACTATGCTACGTGGTACGATTATTTTCTGAGCGAAGCCAAAAAAGAGCTTGGATATTATCTTGCATTTGCTTCCGCTGCAAAACAGAACGGCTTATCGTTGACAGATGAAGAAAAAGCCGAGGTAGACAGCAATATAGCACAGATCGAGGAAGAGGCAAAGAGCTATAATATGACCTTTTCGGAATATATGGAATCCTTCAAAATGATGGGACCTGATGTAACGGTTGATATCATGAAGGAAACTTATTATATATTCCAGCTTGCAACGAAGTATTCGCAGCAGTTATACGATGGATTTGAAATAGGCAGTGACGAGATTGAAAAATACTTCAACGAGCACAAGGATCTTTATACTGCCGTAGATTACAACATACTTCTGATAACTCCCGAATACGACGCCACCAGCACCGAAGAAGAAACGAAGAAAGCAAAAGAAAAGGCTTCTGCCGAATCTGACGCATTCGTTGAGCATATCAATCTCGGAAAGACGTTTTCGGAGGCATACAGACTCGTATATCCCGATCTTTCCTAAAAAGAATACGAGCAGTTTGATGAAAGCTATCTGGTTGAGCGTTCTGAATACTACACGCAGAACTACTATGGCGAAAACGTAACGACGGACGTTTCAAAATGGCTGTTTGCTGAGGGCAGATCAAACGGAGAGATCACAAAGCTGACAGATTCCCAGGGAAGAATAAAGATCGTTCAGGTAGTCAAAGCTCCGTATAAAATGGAATGGCAGATACCGAATATCAGATACATTTATATAGATCTTTCGCTTGAAAAATATACTGCGTCAACCGCCGAGGCACTCGCCAAGGACATTGTTGAACAGATCAAAAATGCAGACGATAAGGACGCAGCATTCAAGCAGCTCGTTGAAAAGCATTC